>CAXUNA010000394.1:0-4189 GCA_964252095.1 uncultured Jatrophihabitans sp.
GTGGCCGGGCGGCTGACGCGCACCCGGGTGAGCAGCCCCGCCGCGACCAGGTAGCTGGCGAGGTCGACGAGCACGACCGTGTGCAGGCCGCCGACGGCCAGCAGGACGCCGCCGAGCGGCCCGCCCACGAGGCGGGCGACGTTCTCCCCGAACCCGGCCAGCGCGTTCGCGGCCACGACGTCGTCGCGCCCGACGAGGTCCGGGACCATCGACTGCCGCGCCGGTTCGTCGAGGGCGGTGAGTGCGGCCTGCGCCACGATGACGACGTACACCAGGACCAGCCCACCGTGGTCGCCGACGGCGAGAAGCGGCAGCAGGGCGACCGCCTGGGCGAGGGCGATGCCGACCACCAGGCGGCGCCGGTCGATCCGGTCCGCGCACCAGCCGGCGAGCGGGGCGAGCACCAGGCCGGGGACGAGTTCGAGCAGGAACGCCGCCGACGTCCCGAAGGCCGAGCCGGTGCGCTGGTAGACGACCACCGGCAGGGCGATGAACAGCAGCCAGTCGCCCGCGACCGAGACCAGACCGGCACCCCACAGCGCACGGAACGGTGCATGGCGCAACGGTGTCGTCCTCACGGCGTGACACCCCGCACGAACGCCTGCAGGCCGACGTGCACCTGGGCGGCCCGGGCGGGTGCATCGCTGCGGGTCGACGCGAGGTACGGCCGGACGACGGCGTCGACGGCGGTGAGCAGCTCCGTGAGCTCGGCGGGCGTGACCCGCAGGGAGTAGTGGTCGAACGCGTCGACGCCGCGCCAGGCCGGGTCGACGGTGTCGCGCCGGGCGACGTAGTCGCGCACCAGGCGCTGGTCGAGCTGCAGGGACGCGGCCAGCACCGCGCGCGCGGCCTCGCCGCCGGCCTCGCCGGGTTCGGGGTCGGCGAGGCTGAACCCGGTGACCGTCGCGCGCCACGGCCGTTCGCGGCCGTCGGCCGACGCGTCGGGTTCGACCAGACCGTGCTTCGCGAGCACCCGCAGGTGGTAGCTGCAGTTGGACGGCGTGTCACCGACGGCCCGGGCGCACGCTGACGCGGTGGCCGGTCCCTCGGCCATGAGGTGGTTCAGGACGTCGAGCCGGACGGGGTGGCTCAGTGCCTGCAGGACCTCGGCCTCGCCGATGACCGGACGGTTCTCGTGGACCACGACGACCTCCATCCTGAAATGCTCTTTCAGACAGTGAACACGAAGGGGTAGGGATCTGCAAGGCTCTTTCAGGTCTCGGCGGCGTGACCCGGCAGCCGCGTAGCTTCGCTCCGTGAAGGTCGCCCTGCTCGGTCCGATCGCCTGGCGGACCCCGCCGCTCCACTACGGCCCGTGGGAGCAGGTGACCAGCCTGCTGGCCGAGGGGCTGGTGGCGCGGGGGATCGACGTCACCCTGTTCGCCACGGGGGATTCGCAGACCACGGCGACCCTCGACGCCGTCGCGCCGCACGGGTACGCCGAGGACCCGTCGATGGACGGCCGGATCTGGGAGGCGCTGCACGTCGCCCACGCGATCGGACGTTCCGGGGAGTTCGACCTCGTCCACAACCACCTGGACTGGCTGCCCCTCGCGTTCAGCGGGCTGGTCCGGGCGCCGCTGCTCACCACCGTGCACGGGTTCTCCGGCCCCGGCATCCTGCCGGCGTACGCGGGCAGCGACTCGGACCTGGTGTCGATCTCGGACTCCGACCGCTCGCCGGAGCTGCGGTACGTCGCCACCGTCCACCACGGCGTCGACGTCGCCGGGCTCCCGTTCCGCGCCGCCGCGGGTGGTGACCTCGTCGCGTTCGGCCGCATCCACCCGGACAAGGGGACGGCCGACGCCATCGCGATCGCCCGCGCCGCCGGTCGCCGGCTGGTGATCTGCGGGATCGTCCAGGACGAGCGGTACTTCGTCGACGAGGTCCGGCCGCACGTCGACGGCGACCGGGTGCAGTTCCTCGGTTCGGTCGGACCCGCCCGTCGGGCCGAGGTGCTCGGTGCGGCCGCTGCGCTGCTGCACCCCATCCACTTCGACGAGCCGTTCGGGCTCTCGGTGGTCGAGGCGATGGTCTGCGGCACCCCGGTGGTGGCCTACCGACGCGGCTCGATGGCCGAGGTCGTCGACGAGGGGATCACCGGTGTCCTGCTCGACCCGCCGGGACCCGCGGCGCCGCTCGACCTGCCCGCCGTGGCCGCGGCCGTCGAGCGGGCGGTGCGGTTGGACCGGACGGCCGTGCGAGCGCACGCGGTGCAACGGTTCGACGCGGGGCGGATGGTCGAGGACTACCTCGCGGTCTACGCGCGGGTCATCGAGGCGAGGAGACCGTCGAGTTCGACGACCGCGACGGAGACGCGGACGTCGTCGACGCCGTAAGGGATCCACAGCGTGCCGTCGTGCAGGAAACCGCCGCACGAGTAGACGACGTTCGGCACGTAACCGTCGCGCTCGTCGGCACCGGGCACGAGCAGCGGTTCGGCGGTGTGTGCCAGCAGCCGCGTCGGGTCGTCGAGATCGAGCAGGACCGCCCCGATCGAGTAGACCCGCATCGGCCCGACACCGTGGGTGAGCACCAACCAGCCGTCGGGTGTCTCGATCGGCGGCCCGCAGTTGCCGACCTGCACGACCTCCCACGGCGCGACCGGCCGGTGGACCACGGTCGGCACCCCCCACACCAGGCCGTCGTCGGACCGCGCCACGCTGGTGCTCTCGCCGTCGGAACGGCACAGCGCGAGGAAGCGGCCGCCGACCTTCCGTGGGAACAACGCCATGCCCTTGTTGCGGGCCGCCGGTCCCGCCAGCCGGTGGGTGCGGAAGGTCCGTAGGTCGGCGCTGACCAGGATGCGCGGTGCGATCGCGGCGCCGTCGTAGGCGGTGTACGTCGCGCGGTAGTCGACGGTGCCGTCGGCGTCGACGAACCGCGTGAAGCGGGCGTCCTCCATCCCGCGACGTTCCTCGGCGGCCGACGGGAGCAGCACACGCTGGGCGAGGGAAACGCCCAGCGGATACGTCACTTCGTAGGTCGACGAGACGAGACCGCGCAGGAACTCCATGGTCTCCGAGGCACGCGGCCGGCCGAGGAGTTCGTGCGGCACCCGCGCGAGGGCGGCGTCGAGGTCCGGCCCCTCGAAGCTCTCGGGCAGGGCGCGCAGGACGGCGCTGCCCAGTTCGTCGTCGCGCCCGCCGTCCTCGAGCACCGCGGCGAGGTGCGTCCGTTGCCACACACCGGGCCGCACCGTGCCCGGCACCGGCGGGCCCGTGCGCGGCTCGAACCGCCACTCCCGGCCGGGGCCCACGACGGCCGTGGCGAAACCGATCGACGAGATGTGCCCCTCACCGATCGCCCGCAGGCTCACGGCGAGCCTGACCTCACCGGCACCGAGGCCGCTCTGGTCCGGGTCCGGCACGGCGCTCGGATTGCACAGCGCCGCCCCTTCGAGCGCGTACTCGGCGGTGAA
Source organism: uncultured Jatrophihabitans sp. (assembly GCA_964252095.1). GTDB lineage: Bacteria > Actinomycetota > Actinomycetes > Mycobacteriales > Jatrophihabitantaceae > CAXUNA01. The sequence continues at coordinate 3,422 of CAXUNA010000394.1, forward strand.
GGTCGCGCCGAGGACGACCTGCCGCTCGGGTGACAACTCGACGGCCGTCCCCACCCGCGACGCGATCACCGTTGCGTGATGCAACAACGTGTCGACGAGACCGACGTGGCGGTCGGTGAAGCCCACGAGCAGGTGCTCGGCCTGGGCCCGCACCTCGGCGTCGGTGAGCGCGAGGATGCGCGCCACGATCTCCACCGAACGTGACCGACCCCGGAGCAGGAACGCCTCCTCGCCCGGCAGGAACAGCTGGGCGACCGTGCGCGCGGGGTCCGGCAGCAGGACGGCGGACAGCCGCTGCACGACAGGACCCGTCACATCAGTTCACGGAACTGCCGGGCGTGCTGGGCCGTCGAGAGCATCGCGAGCGTCGACTCGGCACCCTGGTTGGCGTTGCGGCCCGCCTGTTCCAGGCCGTCGTAGCCGCCGCCGGTGTCGGGGTCGAACATCGAGACCGCGCTGTCGTTGTCGCCGAGGAACCATTTCCAGCATGAGGAGATCCCCTCCAGCCACACCGTGCGGCCGGTCACGCGGAACGCGCTGGCACAGGCGTCGGCGAGGGCCGCGACCTCGATCGGCTGCTGGTCCCAACCGGGACCGGACTCGCCCGGGCCGCGCCCGCCCGTGGGCGTCACCGACACGTGCTCGCCGTACCGTTCGAGGTCCAGCAGGAACGCCAGCAGCTCCAGACCGCGGGTCAGGGCGGGCTGGTGGTCGAGCGCGTCGCCCGCGACCACGAGGGCCTCGGCCAGGGCGGCGTTCGCGTACGAC
>CAXUNA010000395.1:0-4188 GCA_964252095.1 uncultured Jatrophihabitans sp.
GGGCGACCACCGCGGTGTCGCCCCGCGCGGCGAACACCCCGGCCACCACCGGGGCCATGGCGGCATCGAAGCACCCCACGGAGGCCGCCGGCGGCCGTGCCGGGTTGGTGAGCGGACCGAGCAGGTTGAAGGCGGTCGGCACGCCCAGCTCGCGGCGTGGCACCGCGGCGTGCCGCATCCCGGCGTGGAACACGTTGGCGGCGCAGAACCCGATGCCGACCGCGGCGAGCGACGCCTCCACGCCCGCGGCGTACAGATCGACGGCCACGCCGAGTTCCTCGAGGACGTCGGTGGAGCCGGACTTCGACGAGGCCGACCGGTTGCCGTGCTTGGCCACGGTGCGTCCCGAGCCCGCGACCACGATCGCCGCCATGCTCGAGATGTTGACCGTCTCGGCGCGGTCGCCACCGGTGCCGACGATGTCGACGGCCGGGCCGGGGAGCGTCACCCGTGGCGCGCGCTCACGCATCTTCTCGGCGAGACCGCCGAGTTCCTCGGGCGTCTCGCCCTTCGCGTGCAGCAACGCGGCGAACGCCGCGACCTGGGCGGGGGTGGCGCTGCCGTCCATGATCTCGGCCATCGCCCACGACGTGGACGAGGCGGGCAGGGACTCACCGGCGATGAGGGGGCCCAGGACGTCGGGCCAGCCCAGACCCGTCGCGGTCACCGCACGTGCGGGATGGCGCCGGCCACCTGGGCGACGCCGCGCAGCTGGGCCGCGACGACCTCCCGGGCGGCCACCGGGTCGACCGGACGCGCGATCGTCGCGTCGGTCTGGGCCCAGCTCGCGAGCCAGCCGTCCTGCAGCCGGGCGAGCAGCACGACGATCGGCGGGCCGTCGGCCCGCTCCATCTTCAGCTGCCGCGCCAACCCCATGCCGCCCGTCGGCTGGGCCTCACCGTCGAGCACGAGCAGGTCGGCGCCGTCACCGTCGATCTGGGTGATGACGTCGGCGAAGCGGTCGCACTCCACCCAGTCGATCCGCGCGACGTCGGCCGCGGGGCGCCGCCCGACCGCGGTGCGCACGCTGGCGCGCAACGCCGCGTCCTGGCTGTAGAGGACGACGGTGGCGGTGGCCCCGCGGGAGTGACCGGAGGGCGCTGCAGACGCTGCCATGGACCGGATCGTAACGGCCCGGACACGACTGGCCGCACCACGGCGGGGGTGCTGGCAACTGCCGGGCACAGGGGAGACATAATCGCCGGGTGACCACGGCAGCTACGCAGGCCGAGGGCGGGTTCGACACGAGTCGTGTCCACTCGCTGACTCGCCCGAACCTCGTCAGCGTTGGCACGATCGTGTGGCTGTCCAGCGAGTTGATGTTCTTCGCCGGCCTGTTCGCCATGTACTTCACGATCCGTGCGGTGCACGCGGGCGACTGGCCGATGACCGTCATGCACGACGGCGAGCTGCACAAGATCACCCTCGACGTCCCGTACGCACTGGTCTTCACGATCATCCTGGTGGCCTCGAGCGTGACCTGTCAGTGGGGCGTGTTCGCCGCGGAGAAGGGCGACGTCTACAAGCTGCGTCGCTGGTTCGTCATCACGTTCCTCATGGGACTGGTGTTCCTGCTCGGCCAGGCGAACGAGTACCGCCTTCAGGTCGGTGAGGGCAACACGCTCCACGCGTCCGGGTACGGCTCGGTCTTCTTCCTCACGACCGGCTTCCACGGGTTGCACGTCACCGGCGGGCTGATCGCCTTCATCCTGTTCCTCATGCGCACCGCGCTCGGGAAGTTCACCCCCGCGCAGGCCACTGCGGCGATCGTCGTGTCGTACTACTGGCACTTCGTCGACATCGTGTGGATCGGCTTGTTCTTCACGATCTATATCCTCCAGTGACCGTGCCTGCCAGCACCGGACACCACGACCGCGTACCACCACACGCAGCGAGAGGGCAGGCATGAGCGACAGTGACCTGGAGGACGGCGGCGAACTCGGTTTCGCCCCTGCTGTCCCCGTCACCGGCGACGACGGCCCGCGGGCGCCGAAGCGTCCCAGCACCAGGGGTCGGCGCACCGGGCCGTGGCGGCGCCGGCTCGGCGCGGCCCTCGCCCTGCTGATCGCCCTCACCGGCGTCGGCGCGGTCTACACCGTCTTCGCGAGCGCCTCGGGCGCGGAGGACGCCGGCACCGCCAGCACCTCCGACGTCGCGGCCGGCCAGAGCCTGTTCCAGACCGCCTGCATCACCTGCCACGGCGCGAACCTCGAAGGCGTCGTCGGCCGCGGCCCGAGCCTGGTCGGCGTCGGCCAGGCGGCGACCTACTACCAGGTCAGCACCGGCCGCATGCCCGTCGCCCAGCAGGGCCCGCAGGTGCCGCGGAAGACGCCGAGCTACACCGACGAGCAGGTCGAGCAGCTCGCGGCGTACGTCGAGACCTTCGGCGGCGGCCCCTCGATCCCGTCGGGTTCGTTGCGCAGCAGCACCGACGACCTCGCCCAGGGTGGCGAGCTGTTCCGGCTCAACTGCGCCCAGTGCCACGGCTTCTCCGGCAAGGGCGCACCGCTCTCGGCGGGCAAGTACGCGCCCAGCCTCGAGCCGTCGACCGACCAGCAGATCTACGGCGCCATGCTGTCCGGCCCGGAGAACATGCCGGTGTTCAACGACAACCAGCTGTCGCCGGCGCAGAAGACCGAGATCATCGCCTACATCCAGACGCTGAAGGTCCAGAAGGACCCGGGCGGGGCCGGCATCGGCCGGATCGGGCCGGTCTCCGAGGGTCTGGTCATCTGGATCGTCGGGCTGGGCCTGCTCATGGGGATCATCCTGTGGATCGGACGGAAGACGGCATGACACGGTCGAGGACCTCCCACGACGTCGATCCCGCGGACCTCGGCGCCACCGGCGGCGAACACGGCCCGTCGGGCGCGGCCCACGGCGTGCGGCACCCCTCGCTCGCCGAGGTGGAGGCGATGACGCCCGAGGAGGCGCTGATCGCTTCGGCCGAGGTCGACGGTGTCCGCATCGTCCACCGCCGGGAGCGGTTCCCGGTCCCGGGCACCAAGGCGGAGAAGCGCGCCGAGCGCACCGTCGCCGGGGTGTTCCTCGTGTCGTTCCTGTGCTTCGTCGGCTTCGTGGTCGCGTTCATCGCGCTGCCGTGGAAGTTCAACCTGCCGGGTCAGGGCAGCCAGGTCTTCGCGTACTACACACCGGTCCTCGGCGCCACGCTCGGTCTCGGGCTCGCGCTCATGGGCGTCGGCGCGGTGCTGTGGGCCAAGTGGCTCATGCCCGAGGAAGAGGCGATCCAGGACCGCCACCAGGACCCGGAGCCTGACGAGTCGCAGCTGCTGACCGCGGGCTTCCTGACCCAGGCCTACGTCGACAGCGGCCTCAACCGTCGTTCGCTGATCATCCGCACCATCGGGCTCGCGGGTCTCGGCCTCGGTGTGGCCCCGCTCGTCGCCGTGGTCGGCAGCCTGCTGAAGAAGCCGGGCGACAAGCTCGACGGCTCGCTGTACGGCACCGGCACCCCGATCGTCGACTCCAACGGCCGCCGGATCAGCCCGCAGGACATGCAGCCCGGCGGCCAGATCACCGTCTTCCCGGGCGTCGAGGGCGGCGTCCATGACGCCTCCTCCCCCGTCCTGCTCATCCGGCTGCGCCCCGGCCAGACCGTCGAGGCCCGCTCCGGCCAGGCCGACTTCGGCTGGGAGGACTACGTCGCGTTCTCCAAGATCTGCACGCACGCCGGGTGCCCCGCGTCGCTGTACGAGCAGCAGACCTCGCGTCTGCTGTGCCCGTGCCACCAGAGCCAGTTCGAGGTGCTCCGCGACGCCAAGCCGGTGTTCGGTCCCGCGACGCGCTCGCTGCCGAAGCTGCCGATCGACGTCGAGATCGTCGACGGCGTCCAGTACTTCATCTCCAAGCGGGGCTTCGTCGAGCCGATCGGCCCGGGCTTCTGGGACCGTCGTTCGGAGTCACAGCGATGAGGGCCCCCTCCGCTGTGAACGTGTTCAGAACCGACGTACGATCCACTCAAGCCTGCCAGCCCCGAACGACCACCCTGGGGGTGTCGCCATGACCGCGACGGTGCCGACGTCCAAGCGCCTCGCCGAGCCGCGCACGCCGTTGGGCAAGGGGGCGAAAGAGGTCCAGTCCCGGTTCGGGCCCACGGCGCCGATCCGCGGCCTGCTGAACAAGGTCTTCCCGGACCACTGGTCGTTCATGATGGGCGAGATCGCGCTC
>CAXUNA010000396.1:0-4187 GCA_964252095.1 uncultured Jatrophihabitans sp.
GGGGCGGCCGGCGCCGCGCCCTCCGCCGCTCCGGCAGACGACTCCGCGACGCTGCACCTGACGGTCGTCGGTCCGTCGGGCGAACCGGTCCCCCACGTCTTCGTGGACGACGACCGCGAGTCGTTCGCCGGCGAGACCGACGCGCACGGGGTGCTCGTCGCGCCGATCCGGACCGACGTGGACGTGGTCTGCGCCGAGCCCGGCCAGGACACGCCCCAGGGCGGCCCCACCGGGCTGCTCGCCGGGTGCGTCGACATCGCCCCGGTGCAGGGGAAGACGACGACCGTCCGGATCGTGCTGGGGCTCGCCGCCGCGTTCGGCGGGCGGGTGACGGACGCCCGGACCGGCGCGCGTGTCGCCGCCGCGGGCGTCGCGCAGGTGGTGCCAGGGGGCGGGTTCCCCACCGTCACCACCGACGCGACCGGCGCCTACCGGTTCCGCAGCCAGTACCCGACCACCTACGACCTGAGCACCCTCGAGGTCGCCGCACGGAGCAGTTCGACCGCGCCCTGGGGGTACGAGAACAGCTACCCCGCGGCATCCGGATCGATCACCCTCGAGGCGGGCGTGCTCGTGAAAGGCGTGGACCTCCGCCTCGTCCCGTACGTGCGGGTGACGGGCACCGTCACCGACGACACCGGCAAGCGGGTGCCGCACGCCTACCTCACCGTCCGGGTCAGCCCGTCCGTCTCGGAGACGGCCACGACCAACAGCGCCGGCACCTACACGCTGGTCGTGCCGTGGGACAGCACCGGCGCGGTCTGCGCCAAGGTCGATCCCGGTGGCGCGTATCCGCACGGCCTCGCCAAGCAGTGCCTGAACGGCCTGTTCCGCGAGGGGATCGACGTGCACGCCGACTTCGCCCTGCGCCCCACCACCTGACCTCCCACGCCACGTCACCTCACAGATCGGTCCCGACATGACCGCAGCCCTCCACCCGGCCCGGACACCGCAGCACCGCCGGCTCCACCTCGCCGGGTGCACCGCGCTCGCCGTGACGACCCTCGGCGCCACGCTGCTCGCCGGGGCGTCCGACGCCGCCGCCGCGACCGTCACGGCTCCCACCGCGCTCCTGCGGATCACCGTCACCGGGCCGGACGGCGAGGCCGCACCGGGCGTCGGGGTCGGTGGCTCCGGCTTCCGCGGGACGACCGACAGCCACGGCGTGTTCGTCGCCGCCGTGGTCCCCACCGCCGTGAAGCAGGTCTGCGCCGCACTTACCGCGGACAGCCCACTCGGCGGTCCGGCCGGGTGGGCGCAGACCTGCACGCCGGTCACGGTCACCCGCGGCACCACCACCGACGTGCGGTTGGTGATGAAGCAGGGTGCGGCGATCCGCGGAACGGTGATCGACGCCCGCACCGGGCAACCGATCGTGAACGCCGTGCTCGACCACCCGACGCCGGACGACGGCGGGGTGGTCCCGGGGGCCCGCACGGACCGTCACGGGGTCTACACGTTCCGCAACCTGACACCCGGCCCGGCCGCGCAGCAGCAGGTGAACGTCGCCGACGACTTCGTCGACGCCTACCCCGCCTCGGCTCCCTGGGGCCACGTCAACGGCCTGCTCACCCCGACAGTTGCACTGCGCGCAGGCGAGGTCGCCACCGCCGGGTTCGACATCGCGCTCGTGCCGTTCGTCCGGCTCGCCGGCACGGTCACCGACTCGAGCGGCGCGGCGGCCGCGAACGCCGACATCGTCGTGCACGAACCCTCTGGTGCCGTTCCCTTCACGACGACCAACAGCCAGGGCCACTACCTGACCATCGCCCGCTGGGACCAGGTCGGCTCGTTGTGCGCGAGTGCTCGACCCGGCACGGGCCGCCCGAAGGGCCTCGCCGAGAGCTGCCGCAGTGGCGTGTTCGGCCAGGGGGTCGACGTCGTCGACGACTTCGTCCTGAAGCAGGGCACGCCGCCGGCCGTGACCCCCCTGGTCGGTGAGGTCGCGCTGCTGTCCGTCACGGTGGTGTCGCCGGACGGCACCCCGGTCCCCGGCATCCAGGCCGGGAACAGTGACTTCCACCTCCAGCGCACCGACGCGCAGGGCCGCCTCGTGTTCGCGGTCGGCACCGACCTGCGCACGGTGTGCGCGTACCCCGACCCCGCCAGTTCGGCGGGCGGGCCGACCGGGTACGGCCAGGCGTGCGTCGACGTCACGCCGGTGCGGGCCGAGACCGTCACCGCCCGGATCGTCGTCGGAGCCGGCACCGGGTTCAGCGGGCGGATCACCGACGCCCGTACCGGCGCCGCGGTGCCTGGCGCCACCGCGTTCGTGAGCCTCGCCGGCGAGGACGGATTCCCCACCGCGACCACCGACGCCACCGGCGCCTACCGGTTCCGCAGCTACCCGGGGATCGCCGTCGACCGCGACACCCTCGGCGCGAACGGCCCGGCCTCGAGCGCTGCTGCGCCGTTCGGGTACGTCACCCGCTACCCCGCGGGCGTCGGGCAGTTCCCGCTGCAGCGGGGCGTCCTGACCAAGGGTGTGGACCTGAGCCTCGTCCCGTACGTCCGCGTCTCGGGGACCGTCACCGACGACACCGGCAAGCGCGTCCCCAACGCGTACGTGACCGTCCAGACCGGGCCGCAGACCGCGGCGGCCACGACCACCGACGCGCACGGCGACTACCTGTTCGTCGTGCCGTGGAACAGCACCGGCCCGGTCTGCGCCAAGGTCGACCCCGGCGGCGCGTACCCCCACGGTCTGACCAAGCAGTGCCAGAACGGCCTGTTCCGCAAGGGGATCGAGGTCCCCGCGAGCTTCAGCCTGAAGCCGACGTCCTGAACCGACGCCCGTCCACTCCGGGAGGAGACCCCGTGCCCGTCCGCACCCGCCGCCGGTTCGCGGTCGTCACCGCGGCCGCCGCCGCGCTGGCCACCGCCGCGCTCGCAGCACCCGGTGCAGCCGTCGCGGACCCGAACCCGACCGCGACCGTCACGGGCGCCGTCACCGGGCCGAGCGGTGAACTGCTCGCCGGCGTGCCCGTCACGATGGCCTACGACGACCTCACCGTGCGCACCGACGTCCACGGCCGGTACCGCGCCACCGTCCCCTCCCACTCGATCACCTACCCCTGCGCCGACCCCGGTGCCCACGACACCGGCGGGACCTCGGCCGGCGGGTACGTCAAGGGTTGCGGCGACGCGGTGACCCCGAAGAACGGGACCACCGTGACCCGCGACGTCCGGCTGGCGGTCGGCGCCTCGCTCTCCGGCCGGATCGTCGACGACCGCACCGGCACGCCGATCGCCGGGACCGGCGTGCTCGTCCAGCAACTGTTCACCGACTACTTCGTCGACGTGAACGCCGTGACCACGGCCGCCGACGGCACGTGGTTCGTCCGCGGGCTCGACGCGCGCTACGAGACCTGGGTCATCGCGACCGGGTCGGCGCGGTCGGCGGACGCTCCGTTCGGGTGGCTGCAGGACCACGAGAGCCACCCGTCGGTCGCCGTCCACGCGGGCGCGGTCACCAAGTTCGTCTCGTTCCGCCTCCAGCCCCTGGCGAAGGTCGTGGCGAAGGTGACCACGCCGCGGCCCTCGGACACCGCCTTCTTCACCACCGACGGCCCGCAGGAGCTCCTGGCTCCCTCGCGCGAGGTCCGTCCGGTTGCCCGCTACGGCAGCGCCCCGGCCGACGGGCAGGTGTGCGCGGAGGGCGTCTACGACGCCTCCTCACCACTCGGCCTCGCGACCCGGTGCCAGGACGTCCCGTTCTCGGCCACCACCCAGACGAAGGTCTCCTTCACGCTGCAGATCGGCGGGGGCGTCACCGGCGCGCTCACCGGCGCCACCGCCGCCACCCGGCTGTGGATCGACTTCGACGGTCACCGGATCGACGGCCACACCGACGAGGCGACCACGTCGTTCTACCTCGGCAACGTCCCGACCGGCACCTGGGTCATCCACGCCTCGGACTCCGACACCGGGCGCACCGGCCGGTCGGCTCCCGTCCACGTGGTCCAGGGCACGGTCACGAGGAACGTTCCCCTCGCGCTCCACTGACCGCTGCCCGCCACCGCTCCGACCGCGAGACCCGACGGAGAACCCGATGCCGCTGCCCACCCGAGGTGCCACGCTCGTGCGGCACCCGGTGTCCAGCAGCCGCCGGGCGGCCCGGACCGCGGTCGGGGTCGTCGCCCTCACCGCGGCCGGCCTGCTCACCCCGCTCGTCACGGCCGCCGGGG
>CAXUNA010000397.1:0-4182 GCA_964252095.1 uncultured Jatrophihabitans sp.
CCCCGGCGGGGCGGGACCCCGCCGGGGCGGAGATCCCGGGCGCCGTTCCGGGACCGGTCAGCCCGGGACGACGCGTCGTCCGGCGTGGGCAACTGTCAGGCGGTGGCGTTGTCGTGGCGACGACGGGCGAGGAAGACCAGGCCGAAGCCGACCGCGACCAGGACGATGCCGGCGCCGGTGAACGTCGCGACCTTCGCGCCGGTCGATGCGAGCGCGCCGCCCGTGGAGCTGCCCGGGTTCCCGGCCGAGCCCACGGTGACCTTGAAGCTGAACGTCGCACCGCTGTCGCAGGTGGCGCCGATCGTGTGGGTGCCGCTGGTGCCCGCGGGCACGGTGCCCGTGAGGACCGCCGAGCCGCCGCTGACCGGCGCGGACGCGATCTTCGTGCCGTCGAAGGTCAAGGTGGCGCCGGCGCCGGTGGAGCACGCCGCGGTGACCGTGACCGGTCCGCCCGGTGTCGGGTTCGTGGTGTCGATGCCGCCGCCCGCCGCCCCGCCGGTGTACCCGCCGCCGGGGTAGCCCGGCGTGGGGTCGGCGACGGCCGCACCCGCACCGGCGCACAGCGCGAGACCCGTGAGGGCCAGGGCGGTGGTGGTCGTACCGAGGGCGGTGGCGAAGCGGGGCACGGCTGATCTCCGATCGTGGCAGTGGAGTCCGATGTTAACCTGAAGTGAGACTCACCTGCAAAATACTTCCTACGGAAGAGGCTCAGGGCAGCGCCGGGATGGTCGCCCCGCGTTCCCGCAGGGCGGCGATGACGTCGGCGGGCCGGTTGCTGATGACCGCGTCGACACCGAGGTCGAGCACCAGGTCGATGTCGCCCGGCTCGTCCACGGTCCAGCAGAAGACGTGGTGCCGGTGGGCGTGGACGCGCCCCACGTAGTCCGGGTCGGTGCGCAGCAACCCCAGGCTCGGCCCCGAGATCCGCACGCCCCGCGGGAGTGAGCCGTCGATCCGCTTGGCCTTGAAGGCCTTCTTCTGCAGCAGCACCAGCGGGAGCTCCGGCGCGAGCAGCCGCACGCGGCGCAGGGCGGGTTTGGCGAAGCTCATCACCACCGCCCGTCCGAGCCGGGGGGCGTCGTGGCCGGCGAGCCCGAACCGCTCGAGCATCCGCACCAGCTCCTTCTCGACCAGGCCCGCGTACCGCGTGGGGTGCTTGGTCTCGATGAGCGCCGTCATCGGGCGGCCGGCGTCGGCGAGCAGGGCCAGCAGTTCCTCGAGCGTCAGCACGCTCTGCACCGAGGGTTCCTCCTCGACGAGGTCGTCGGGGCTGTCGGGGAGCTCGGCGTGCCACGAGCTGAAGTCCATCTCCCGCAGGCGGGACAGCTCCAGCTCGCTGACGGCGCCGCGGCCGTTGGAGACCCGGTCGATGAGCCGGTCGTGCACACAGACCAGGACGCCGTCGGCGGTGAGGCGGACGTCGCACTCGACCGCGTCGGCACCGGTCTCGATGGCCGAGACGTAGGCGGAGAGCGTGTGCTCGGCGATGCGGTGCGAGGCACCCCGGTGCGCCACCACCATCGGGCGTCCGCGGGGGAGGATCAGTCGGCTCGTGCGCGGTGGCTCGGCCACACCGTCGACCCTACCGACGCCGGGGCGTCGCGGGGGTCAGTACGCCCCGTGTCCGCGTACGACCGTGTAGGCGGTGCGGCCGATGATCGCGAAGTCCAGCGCCAGCGACCAGTTCTCGACGTAGTAGAGGTCGAGCCGGACGCCGTCCTCGGGCGAGAGGTCGGAGCGTCCGCTGACCTGCCAGAGCCCGGTCATCCCGGGCTTGACCAGCAACCGCCGGCGGGTGGCGCCGTCGTACGCCGCGACCTCGTGCTGGACCTGCGGCCGCGGCCCGACCAGGCTCATGGTGCCGGTCAGCACGTTGATCAGCTGCGGGAGCTCGTCGAGCGAGAGCTTCCGGAGCACCTTGCCGACCTTGGTGACCCGGGGGTCGCTCTTGACCTTGAAGAACAGCTCGCCCTCGGCGCCGCCGGTGTCGGCCATCAGCTGGACGTGCTGGTCGTCGGCGCCGGTGCTCATGGAGCGGAACTTCCAGATGCGGAACGGCTGGCCGGACTTGCCGTACCGGGTCTGGGTGAAGAAGACCGGGCCCTTGGTGTCGAGCTTGATGAGCAGGCCGATGACGCCGAACACCGGCGAGAGCAGCAGCAGCATGAGACCGGCGGTCGCGGTGTCGACCCCGCGCTTGAGGATGCGCTTGTACCCGCGCAGCGTCGGCCGCTCGACCCACATCATCGGCAGGCCGTCGACCGGGGTGACCTGCAGCCGGGGGCCGGCGACCTCGGTGAGGCCGGGGACCATGACCAGGTCGCGGCCCGTGCCCTCGAGCGCCCAGCCGAGCTCGCGGATGGTCGCGGGGCCGAGACCCGACCCGGCGAGCGCGACGACGTCGGCCCCGACCCGGTCGGCGGACTCGGCGAGGTCGGTGACGCCGCCCAGGACGGGGACACCGGGCGCGACGTCCTCACCCACCGGGACGTCCTGTACGCAGGCGCCGACGACGACCATCCCGGACGACGGGCTCCGCCGGGTGGTCTTGACGAAGTGCCGCACGCTCTCGGCCGTGCCACCGACGACGATGCGGTAGGTCCACTGGCCGTGGCGGCGGCGGTCCCGCACCACGTTGCGCGAGCCGACCCGCCCGAGCAGCAGCAGGATCGCGCCGAGCGGGATCGCGCCGGCGACGAACCCGCGGGCGATGTCGATGCGCAGGACGTAGCAGACGATCGCGACGCCGCTGGCGGTGATACCCGACGCGAGGACGACCCGCTTGAACTCCTCGGGGCCGCTCGTGGCGTGCCGCGCGTCGTACGCGCCGACGCCGGCCAGGGCGGCGACCCAGCCGGTCACGATGAGGCCGCACATGACGAGGAACTCGACCGAGCTCGTGCGGCTGCTGTTCAGGGCGGTGAAGCGCATGAGGTACGCGCCGACCACCGCGAGCAGGATGAGACCGAGGTCGAGGGTCGCGAGCGAGAGCGCGTAGCGGCGGGGCCAGGTACGCAGGTGGGGGCCGGGACGGTCGGGCCACTGCTGGGCCGACAGCTCCGCGGTGAGGACGGTGTGCGCCGACGGAGACGCTGCTGTTCCCGCGCCGTCGGGGAGCAACTCGGTCACGTCCGTGGATTCCGTCCGTTGATCGGTGCCGGGATCGGGGGATCGCCGGGAACGTGGGATCAGACTGTCGGGGGAAGATCCCCGAGAAAGGTACGTCGCCTCCCGACGCCTGACAACCGCCGTCCACCCCCGGTCACAGCGTCCTCACCGCCTCCGCGTGCCGGGCGCACCCGGCCCGCCGCGCTCACCGCACGGACGGCGGCTCGCCGGTCTCGCTCGTCATCGGGCGGTGGGCCGTCGCCCAGGCGAGCATCCCGCCCTCGAGGTTCACCGCGTCGACCCCGTTCTGCACCAGCCAGGCGGTGACCTGCGCGGACCGGCCGCCGGCCTTGCACGTCACGACCACGCGGCCGTCAGCCCCGAGCCGCTCGGGCTCGTGCGCGAACGTCGCCGGGACGCTGTTCATCGGGACGTGGACCGCCTCCGGCGCGTGGCCGTCCGCCCACTCCTCGGGCTCACGGACGTCGAGCAGCACGACCTCGCCGGGCGTGAGCGCGGCGTACTCCTCGACGGTCATCTGCGGTATCTCCACGACGGGTCCCCTGTCTGTTCCTGTGATGCGGCTGCCAGTCGTGCAATCGGTCGCAGCCGCGTTCTGCTGGTCGGTTAGTGTCTCGCGTTGTGTTCCACGGCCAGGATCGGGTGTCGACGTTCTTCTTCTCCGTCTCCGTTCCCTCCGGCGACGGGAACCTCCCCGACCTGCTGCGTCAGCTCGCCGACCACCTCGAGGGCCTGGGCGACGTGTCGGTCCGCGACGTCACCGTGAACCCCGCCCAGCAGATCGGTGGCTACTCGGTCGCGACCGTCTACTACAACCGTCTCACGGACTGAGGTCGCGCCCCGGACGGCTCGTTCGACCGGCCGGGGGACCCCGCTCCGCGTACTCTCGCCGCCATGACGCAGTGGGGCCTGGACAACCTGTTCAACCCGGGCAAGCGGCACATGGACGACGAGAAGCAGCGTCTGCAGTCCACCCGCGAAGAGGTCGGCGACAACTCCGGTGGCCGCCGCATCGACTTCGACGGCGGCAAGGTCTCGATCTCCGTACCACGG
>CAXUNA010000398.1:0-4170 GCA_964252095.1 uncultured Jatrophihabitans sp.
GGGCCCGGCCGTCCCCGCCGTTCGCGCGGGCGGCTGGCCGTGCGCGGCCTCGGCTACGGACTGGTGATCGGCGCGGTGCTCGGCGTGCTGCTGGCCGCGGGAGTGTTCGTGGGACGCCACGGCGGGTCCGCCGGCACGGGCGGTGCAGCCCCGGTGGTGGCGGCCCGCGGGCGGACCTCCGCACCGGCACCGTCCCCCGCCGGGGACGATCTCGACGCGTCGACCCCGGTCGGGACCTGTCTGACCGCGGCGGCCCCGGCAACGGTCCAGGTCGTGTCCTGCGCGGCGCCGCACCGGTACGAACTCGTCTCGCACGAACGGGCCGTGGGAACCGCCTACCCCGGCGAGGACTACTGGAACGGGCCGGTCGCCGAGCGGTGCTACCGGGACCAGCTCGCGTACACCGGCCTCGCCCGCGACAGCTGGCCCGAGGGGCTGCAGACCTGGAGCTTCATCCCGCTGGCGCAGGGCTGGGCGGCAGGCGACCGCAACGTGTACTGCGTGGCGCAGTGGTCGTCCGACGTGACGCTGAGCGCGAAGGGACTGCACCCGGCGCCGTCCACCGGCTCGCCGCCGATCACCGCGGGTCCGGCCGGCACCGTCCTCGCCGGCCCGTTGGTGCTGGTGCGCGATCCCGCGGGCTCGGTCGGGTGCGTCGGCGTCGCGACGGCTGCGGGCACGTTCGTGATCCGCCCCGCGACCCGTGCGTTCAGCTGGACGGTCGCGGTGCGTGACGACGGCTCGCTCGACGACGCGGCGTCGGGCATCGTCCGCGGCGCCGACCCTGCCGGGCGGGATTTCGTCGCCCACACCGGGGTCGCGGTCCGGGTGACCGGCGGCTGGACCGGTGACGCCGCCCCGGGGATGTGCGGCGCCACGCGGGTGTTCGAGTTCGCGACGATCGGCTGATCGCCCGCGTCGAACCCGCGTAGGGCAGGCTGGCGCGCTGTGTCCGCGATCGCGCCCGCCTCGATGTCGCGGCGCCGGCGGGTGCTGCTCTACGTCGTGCTCGGTGGACTGTCGGCGTTCGGGCCGCTGTCGACCGACCTCTACCTGCCCGCTCTGCCCGAGGTCGGCCGCGATGTCATGGCCGGCCAGGGTGTCGTCCAGCTCACGATCTCGTCGTCGTTGATCGGGTTGGCGCTCGGCCAGCTGGTCGCCGGGCCGCTCTCGGACAACCTCGGGCGGCGGCGGCCGCTGCTGATCGGGCTCGCGGGGTTCGTCGTCTTCTCGCTGGTCTGCGCCGTCGCGCCCGACGTCTGGTTGCTGGTCCTCGCCCGGTTGCTGCAGGGGTGCTGCGGCGCGGCCGGGCTGGTGATCTCGCGGGCGATCGTCCGGGACCTGTTCGGGCCGGTGGAGTCCGGGCGGGTGTTCGCGGAGCTCACGATCGTCAGCGGGCTCGCGCCGATCGTCGCGCCGCTGCTGGGTGCGCAGTTGCTGCGGGTGACCTCGTGGCGCGGGTTGTTCGTGGTGCTCGCGGTGATCGGGGCGCTGCTCGTCGCCGGCGCGCTCACGCTGCCGGAGAGCCTGGCGGTCGAGCGACGTCGGTCCGACGGGCTGCGGCAGACGCTCGCCGTCGGCGCCGACCTCGTGCGGTCGCGGGCGTTCGTCGGGTACGCGCTCGCCGCGGGGTTCGGCACCGCGTGCCTGCTGACGTACATCTCGGCCTCGCCGTTCGTGCTGCAGGACGGCTACGGCGTCAGCCCGCAGGTGTTCAGCCTGGTGTTCGCGGTGAACTCCGTCGGGATCGTGGTGGCGGGGCTGGGGGGGGGGCGGCTGACGCGGCGCGTCGGGTCGGCGCGACTGCTGACGACCGGGCAGGTGCTGCAGGCCGCCGGCACGGTCGCGCTGCTCGTGGTGGCGCTGACCGGGTCCGCGGCGTTGCTGCCGTTGCTCGTCCCGCTGTTCGTCGTGGTCGCGTGCAACGGTCTGATCAGCCCGCACTCGACGGCCCTGGCGCTCGCACCGCATCCCGACGTCGCAGGGTCCGCGAGCGCGCTGGTCGGTGCCGCGCAGTTCCTCCTCGCCGGGTTGATCTCGCCGCTGGGTGGTCTCGGTGGCACCGGCTCGGCGCTCCCGATGGCGCTGACCATGGCGGTGGTGGCCGTGGGCAGCCTGCTGCTGTGCCGGTGGCTCACGCAGGCGGCACACACGCCTACCACCGGTTGAGTGGGACCCTGCAGGGCGTGGACGGCCTGATCATCCGGCGGGCGGTGCCGGGGGATGCTGCCACGGTCGCCGACGTCTACCTGCGGTCGCGTGAGGGCGCGGGCGACGCCATCCCGCCCGGGGTGCACCCGCCGGACGACGTCCGCCGGTTCGTCGCCGAGGTCGTCGTGCCGGAGCGGGAGACGTGGCTCGCGGTCGACGCCGCCGGCGCCGCTGTGGGCGTGCTCGTCCTCGCGGGCGACGACCTCGACTGGCTCTGGGTGCTGCCCGAGGCGCAGGGCCGTGGCGTCGGTTCCGCCCTGCTCGCACACGCCCGGCAGCAGCGCCCGGGCGGTCTCGCGCTGTGGGTGTTCGCCTCCAACACCCCCGCGCGGGCCTTCTACGAGCACCACGGGTGGCGCGCCGTGGGACACACCGACGGCGACAACGAGGAACGCGCTCCCGATGTGAGATACGCATGGGGTGGAGACTGGAAGTCCGACGGCGACGAACCTGGGTAGGACAGACTCCGGGTCGAAGCGTTTTCTGCCCGCAGCGACGGAAGGTGGCGGACATGCAGTGGTGGGGGTGGGTCATCCTCGTCGTAGCGGTGATCGTCGTGCTCTTCGTGGCGGTGCTGGCGATCCAGTCGCGACGGCGGAGCGGCGGCGTCATCGTCGGCGGCAAGCGCGGACGGGGGAGCCGGAAGTGAGCACCCTGATGCGCGCGAGCGAGATCGCGAAGCGGCCCGTGGTCACGTTCGCGGGCGACGACATCGCGCAGGTCAAGGACATGGTCTACGGCGAGAACGGCGGCGCGGTCGTCGGTTTCACGCTCGCCGGTCGCGGGCTGTTCTCCGGGCCGCTCAAGGAATCGTTGGCCTGGGCAGCGGTTGCGGCCCTCGGGCCCGACGCCGTCATGGTGCGTGACGCCACCGCACTCGAGCCCCGCAAGGAGTTGCTGGCCGAGGCGGCGTCCGCCGGCGGTCAGGGCGGCGACGTCATGGGTTCCGAGGTGCTCACCGACGCCGGCACCTCGCTCGGCGTGGTCAGCGACGTCATCGTCTCGGCCGACGCGCGCAGCTGCGACGTCGTCGGCTACGAGATCGAGTCGTCCGAGGCGATGGGCACGAAGGGCCAGAAGGTGCTCATCCCGCTGCCCGACACCATCGCGGCCTCCGGCCAACACCTCGTCGTCCCGGCCAGCGCGAAGGACTTCGTCGGGCAGGACCTCGCCGGCTTCGGCGCGTCGGTCGAGGCGTTCCGTCGGCAGCTGGAGGGCACGCGATGACCTCGTTCTCGGACGCCAACGGTCGCAAGGTCGTCAGCACCAGTACGGCGGAAACCGTCGGCAAGATCGACGGTTTCGTCGTCGACCCGGTCACCCGCTCGGTCATCGCCCTCGAGATCAAGAAGGCCGACACCGGCGACGTGCTGCTGTGGCACGACATCGAGGGTTTCGGTGACGACGCCGTCACGGTCACCGGTGCCGACAAGATCGTCGACGCCACCCCCGAGGTCGACGCCCTGCAGGGCAAGGACCACGAACTCAAGGGCAAGCGCGTGCTGACGACCTCCGGGCTCGAGCTGGGCAAGGTCAAGGACGTCGATTTCGACGCCCAGACCGGCGCCATCACCCTCATCACGCTGAAGGGGCACGAGATCCCCGGCAGCGCGCTGGCCGGCGTCGGCTCCTACGCGGTCGTCATCCAGGGCTGAACGCGCCGTCGCGGAGCACCGGGACGAGCTCGGTCGCGTCGAGCTCCCCGGCGGTGCGGACGTCACCGGGGTAGCCGTCGGCGATGAGCTCGCGGCCGCTCGCGCACGTCGTCAGGGCGTCCGAGACCCAGCCGTCGACCGTGCGGAAGGCGGCGACCGCCGCCTCGGCCTCCGGCGAGGCACCGCCACTGCCGAGCGCCGCGAGGACCGCGCCGGCGCCCCACAGATCCTCGACGGCCGGGCGCAGCGTGCCGTCGGGCCAGCGCTCACCGGCGGGGACCACCGCGACCACGGTGTCCGGGCC
>CAXUNA010000399.1:0-4165 GCA_964252095.1 uncultured Jatrophihabitans sp.
GATGGACGACCATCATCAACGCTCGTTCCACGCCGTTCCGCCCGCTGTCGCCTGAGTCGACCGCCGTCCGGCACCGCGCCCGCCCACCGTCCCGGTGCGGCCCGCGCGCCCAGCACCCCCGCCGTCGGTCATCCGTCCCGCGAGGTCACGTACTCACGCGCAGCTCCCCGTGCACCGGAGGAGGTCGCCCCATGTCCGTCGCCCACCCGTTCCAGCCCACCGACGCCCGATCCTCGTTGTTCGCGCGTCGCCGCCACCGTTCGTCCACCGAGACGGCGCCGAGTACCACGCGGCGGACCTCGACCCCGTCCGCGCCCGTCGTCCCCGGCACCCGCACGCCGGCGGGCCTGCCGCGCGAGCTGGTCGTCGACGAGTCCGGCAAGCCCCGCCGCAGCGTGCTGCTCGCCGCGATCATGATCCGGCGCGGTCGCTCCGTCGCGGAGATCGCCCAGGCCACGGGGCTCTCGCCCGACGTCGTGACCTGTCTGTCGCGTTCGGTGTAACCCGGCCGCGGGTGGCGACCCGTGTCGCCGCCCGTCGGACGTGCGGCGTCCTCAGTCCCCGAGGACGCCCGTCACCAGGTCGCGGGCCTCGGCCTGGATCCGCGCGAGGTGGTCCGCGCCCTCGAACGACTCGGCGTAGAGCTTGTAGACGTCCTCGGTCCCGGACGGCCGCGCGGCGAACCAGCCCTTCGCCGTGACCACCTTGAGCCCGCCCAGCGCCGCACCGTTGCCCGGTGCAGCGGTCAGCCGGGCCTCGATGGGGTCGCCCGCGAGCTCGGTGGCGGTGACCTGCTCGGCCGACAGCTTGCCGAGCTTCGCCTTCTGCTCCGGCGTCGCGGGGGCGTCGACCCGGGCGTAGGCCGGGGCGCCGAACCGCTCCGTGAGCTCGGCGTAGCGCTGCGACGGCGACTTCCCCGACGTCGCGGCGATCTCGCTGGCCAGCAGGTCGAGGATGATGCCGTCCTTGTCGGTGGTCCACACGCCGCCGTCCCGGGTGAGGAACGACGCGCCGGCGCTCTCCTCACCGCCGAAGGCGATCGAGCCGTCCTTCAACCCCGGCACGAACCACTTGAACCCGACCGGGACCTCGTAGAGCGCCCGGCCGAGGTCCGCGACCACCCGGTCGATCATCGACGAGCTCACCATCGTCTTGCCGACCGCGGCGGCCCGCGGCCAGTCCTCGCGACGGCGGTAGAGGTGGTCGATCGCGACGGCGAGGTAGTGGTTGGGGTTCATCAGCCCGGCGTCGGGCGTGACGACACCGTGCCGGTCGGCGTCGGTGTCGTTTCCGGTGGCGATGTCGTAGTCCCCGATCTTGCCGATCAGGGAGGCCATGGCCGACGGCGACGAGCAGTCCATCCGGATCTTGCCGTCCCAGTCGAGGGTCATGAAGCCGAACGTCCGGTCGACGTGGGAGTTCACCACCGTCAGGGCGAGGCCGTAGCGCTCGCCGATCGCCCCCCAGTAGTCGACGCTCGCGCCGCCCAGCGGGTCGGCGCCGATCCGCAGGCCGGAGGCGGCGATCGCCTCGAGGTCGACGACCCGGGACAGCGCACCGACGTAGTTGTCGAGGTAGTCGAACCGGCCGGTGGTGTCGGCCGTCACCGCGCGCTCGTAGGGGATCCGGCGGACGCCGTCGAGGCCCGCCGCCAGCAGCGCGTTGGCACGGTCCTGCACCCAGCCGGTGATCTCGGTGCCGGCGGGACCACCGTCCGGCGGGTTGTACTTGAAACCGCCGTCGGCGGGCGGGTTGTGCGACGGGGTGACGACGATGCCGTCGGCCGTGCCGCCGGAGCCGACCCCTTCGGTGTTCCAGGCGATGATCGCCCGTGACAGCGAGGGCGTCGGCACGAACCGGTCGGCGGTGTCGAGCAGGACCCGCACGTCGTTCGCGGCCAGCACCTCCAGCGCGGTCGCGGTGGCGGGCGCCGACAGCGCGTGGCTGTCGGCGCCGAGGAACAGTGGGCCGTCGATGCCCTGGCCCTTGCGGTACTCGCAGATCGCCTGGGTGGTCGCCGCGATGTGCGCCTCGTTGAACGAGGTCGAGAACGCCGACCCCCGGTGGCCCGAGGTCCCGAACGCGACGCGTTGACCGGCGACCGAGGGATCGGGGACCCGCGTGTAGTACGCGGTGACGAGCTCGGCGACGTCGACGAGGTCACCCGGCTGCGCGGGCTGGCCCGCGCGGCTCGGGTCGGGTGTGGTGGCCATGCGGGTCATCCTGCCCACCTCGTGCGCCGACGGCTACGGCCGGGCACCGTTTCGGCGATCAGGGACGACGTTGCAGGTCGAGGGTCTCCAGCAGCCGCAGCCAGACCTCGCTCGCGGTCGGGTAGCTCGGGACACAGTGCGCGAGGGCGGCGATCGTGACCTGGCCGACGATCGCAACCGTTGCTGAATGCACCAGTTCTGCGATGCCGTCGCCCACGAACGTCGCGCCGAGCAGCGTGTCGGTGCCCTTGTCGATCACGAGGTTGGCGCGGCCGGTGTAGTCGTCCCGCAGCAGCGAGGTCCCGGCGATGGAGGCCATGTCGTACTCGGTGGTCTCGACGTCGTGGCCGGCGGCCCGGGCCTGTTCGGCGGTGAGTCCGACCGACCCGACCTCGGGATCGGTGAAGGTCACCTGGGGCACGACACCGTGGTCGGCGACGTCGGTGAACCGGTTGAAGCGGGCGTCGTCGAGGGGTGTGCCGGCGGCGCGGGCCGCGATGACCTCGCCGACGAGGCGGCCCTGGTACTTGCCCATGTGGGTGAGCAGCGCGCGCCCGCACAGGTCGCCGATCGCGTAGAGCCAGTCGGTGCCGGGCACCTGCAGGTGGTCGTCGACGTCGACGAAGCCGTGCTCGTTCGCCTCGACCCCGACGGCGGCCAGCCCGATGTCGCGGCTGTTGGGCGTGCGGCCCGCCGCCACGACGATCTCGTCGACCACGATCCGCTGACCGTTGCTCAGGGTGACGGTCGCCTCGCCGCCGTGGACCAGACCCTCGCCGGCGTCGTTGACCCGCGCGCGCTCGACACCGGTGACGTGGGTACCGAGGTGGACGTCGATCCCCGCGGCGCGGAACCGGTCGGCCACGATGTCGCCCGCGAACGGCTCGTTCTTCGCGAGCAGACGCGGAGCGCCCTCGACCACCGTGAGGTGCTCGACCCCCAGCCCGTGCAGCCAGGTCGTCGACTCGCAGGCGACCACCCCGCCGCCGACCACGAGCACGCGGCGGGGGATCTCGTGCAGGTTGGTGACGTCGCGGGAGATCCACGGGCGCGCCTCGCGCAGGCCGTCGACCGGCGGCACGGTCGCGCTGGTCCCGGTGGCCAGGACGACCGCGTGACGGGCGGTGAGGGTGCGGGTGGAGCCGTCGGCCGCGGTCACCTCGAGGGTTCGCGGACCGGTGAGCCGGGCCGTGCCGCGGACGACGTCGATGCCGGCCCCGGTCGCCCATGTCACCTGGCCGGCGTCGTCGTGGTGGCTGGTGAACGAGTCGCGGCGGGCGAGCACCGCGGCGACGTCGAGTTCGTGGTCGCCCACGATCTCCTTCGTGCCGGGCAGGTTGCGGGCCTCGTCCAGCACCTCGACCGGCCGCAGCAGCGCCTTGCTCGGCATGCAGGCCCAGTACGAGCACTCGCCGCCGACCAGTTCCTTCTCGACCAGCACGGCCGAGAGGTCGGAGTGCTGGACCGCGTACTGCGCCGCGATCTCCCCGGGCGGGCCACCACCCACCACGACGACGTCCCACTCGCTCCGGTCCGGATCCACGCTCGCGTCGGCCACGGCACCGACGCTACCCAGGTGGAACAGCCCGTGGCGGGAGAACACCTGGCACCGTGGGGTGGGTGACGTCCGATCCCACCCTCGTGCTCGTCGCGCACGGGACCACCCGGTCGCCGGCCCGCGGCGTGATCGGCACGTGGGTGGCCGACGTCCGGGGCCTGCTGCCCGGGGTCGACGTCCGCCTCGCCCACGTCGACGTCCAGTCGCCGAGCCTGGTCGGGGTGCTCGCCGACGTGCACGCAGCGGGACGACCACGGCCCGGCCGCCGAGTACAGCGAGCGGGCGTTGCGCCGCGTCTGGCGCTGCACCCACTTCTCCTGGTGGATGACCTCGATGCTGCACACCGGAGCCGATCCCTTCGACGCGCAGTTGCAGCTCGCGCAGCTGCGGTGGG
>CAXUNA010000400.1:0-4127 GCA_964252095.1 uncultured Jatrophihabitans sp.
GGCCGGGACGACACCCCCCAGCGCGCCCCGGCCCCGGTCTCGGGGTCAGGCGACGACCGCCTGACGTGCGGATCAGCTGTTCTGGGCCTCCCAGGTGAAGCCGATCGCCGCGGTGCCGCCCTGCATCGCGTCGACCGCGGCCTGCGTGGACGGCGAGCCGAGCGTGTAGTCGATCTTGTAGGTCTTGAACACCGGGTTGGCGGTGCTGGCCGCCGCGGGCGCCCAGGTGCCGAAGCCCTGACCGAAGTTGACGAACGAGGTGGAGAACGCCTTCAGCGATCCGGACGAGGTGTTCGTCGCGCCGGCGTCGGCGGTGAAGCCCGTGCAGCTGCCGGCCGCGGTGCTGGTGGGCGTCGTGCCCTGGGTGACGGTCAGCGTGATGTTGTCGCCGAGGGTGTTGGTCTGGGTGAAGCCGGTGGCGTAGAGCTTCACGGTCGAGGCGAGCGAGCCGGTCGAGCTGACCACGATGCACTTGCTGCCGGTCGCGCCGGGCTTGAGGTTCGTGGCGGTGAACAGCGCGGTGGTGTTGTCGTCGTCCCCGAGGGCGACGGTGCCGGCCGACCAGTTGTTCGTCGGGTTGGCCGTCGTCGCGGAGAACGCCGAGTACGAGGCCTGCCACACGAGGGCGGCGCTGCCGACCAGGCCGGCGGCGACGACGCCGACACCGGCGATGCGGGCGGCCTTGCGGGACGGACGACGGACGGCGCGGGTGCTGGACATGACAGGTGCTCCTGAGGGAGGGAGAAGGGAGGGTGGGGAGGGGTGCTGGTGTGAGGCCTGCGTGGTGCTCGTGTCGTGCTGCTGGACAAAGGTTAACCAGGACTTCACTCGTCTGGCAAGTCGTACGACGAGAAACTTTCAGCGAGTCAGTGAACGGTCACCGACCGACGGCGCGCTGCATGGCTTTCTCAGTCCCGATCCCGGTGGTGTCCCGGCCGGCCGAGCGACGGAATCCGTCGTGTGGGCCCGGCCGGGGACAGCCTGCTTCACGAGCCGCCGGAGAGATCGACGCGGAAGTGCTCGGACCCGGCACCGCTGCAGGCAGCGCGCCCCGGGGCGGCGCACCATGGACGGGTGCCCGGAGTCCCCACCGTTCCGCCGGCCGTGCTGACGCCCGGCGGCCCCGTCGTCGCGGCGCTGCGGGACCCGGCCGTCGAGCTCGACGCGCTGACGCGACTCGTCGCCGCCGGGGACGTCGTGGTGCTGTCCGGCGCGGGCCTGTCGACCGAGTCGGGGATCCCGGACTACCGCGGCCCGTCGGGTGCGAGTCAGCGCCGGCACGCGCCGATGACCTATCAGACCTTCACCGGCGACCCGGTCGCCCGGCACCGGTACTGGGCCCGCAGCCACCTCGGGTGGCGGCAGATCGCGCACGCCCGGCCGAACGACGGTCACCGCGCCGTCGCCGACCTCCAACGGCTCGGCGTGCTCGGCGGCGTCATCACGCAGAACGTCGACGGCCTGCACCACGCGGCCGGGGCGACGGGCGTGGTGGAACTGCACGGCGGGCTGGACCGCGTGGTGTGCCTCGCGTGCGGCGACGTCGTGTCACGCGGGGAGGTCGACGCCCGGCTGCGCGCAGCGAACGCGGACTTCGCCGCCGAGGTGCTGGCCGTGAACCCGGACGGCGACGTCGACCTGGCCGACGCCGACCTCGACCGGTTCCGAATGGTCGACTGTCAGATCTGCCGGACCGGCCCGCTCAAGCCCGACGTCGTCTTCTTCGGCGAGACGGTGCCGCGCGACCGGGTCGACGTCTGCTTCGCGTTGGTCGACGACGCCCGGGCGCTGCTCGTCCTGGGCTCGTCGTTGACGGTGATGTCGGGCTACCGGTTCGTGCTCCACGCCCGCAAGCGCGGCATCCCGGTCGCGGTGGTGAACCAGGGCGCGACCCGCGGCGACCCGCACGCGAGCGTGCGGATCGACGCGCCACTCGGCGACACGCTGACGACGCTGGTCGGCCGCGTCGCCCTCACCTCTCGCTGACCACGCCGGCCGCGACCTCGATGCGGCGGGTGGTGCGCACCGAGTCGAGCATCCGGCGGTCGTGGGTGACCAGCAGGACGGTGCCGGGGAACTCCTCGAGCGCCTCCTCCAGCTGCTCGATCGCGGGCAGGTCCAGATGGTTGGTCGGCTCGTCGAGCACCAGCAGGTTGGTGCCCCGACCCTGCAGCAGCGCGAGCGCCGCCCGGGTGCGTTCCCCGGGCGACAGACTCGCCACCGGCCGGGCGACGTGGTCGGCGCGCAGGCCGAACTTCGCGAGCAGGGTGCGGACGTCGGCGTCGTTCCAGTCCGGGAGCACCCGGCCGACCGCCACCGGGAGGGTGTCGTCCGGGGCCAGTGCCGCGCGGGCCTGGTCGATCTCCCCCACCACGACGGCCGGGCCGAGGAACTGCCCGCCCGCGTCCAACGGCAGCTCGCCGAGCAGGGCCGCGAGCAGCGTGCTCTTGCCGCCGCCGTTCGGACCGGTGATCGCGATCCGGTCGGCCCAGTCGACCTGCAGGTCGACCGGCCCGAGCGTGAACCGGCCGCGCCGGACCGTTGCTTGCTGCAACTGTGCCACCACCGCGCCGGCGCGTGGCGCGACCGCGAAGTCGAGGCGGAGGTCCCACTCCTTGCGCGGTTCCTCGACGACCTCGAGCCGCTCGATCATCCGCTCGGTCTGCCGGGCCTTGGCCGCCTGCTTCTCGGTGTTCTCCTGCCGGAACTTCCGGGTGACCTTGTCCGGGTCCTTGCCGGCCTTCCGGCGCGCGTTGCGGACGCCGTGCTCGAGCCAGTTCCGTTGCATCCGGGCGCGGTCGTTCAGCGCCGACCGGCGGTCGGAGTACTGCTCGTACGCCTCGCGCGCGTGCCGACGCGCGATCTCACGCTCGTCGAGGTAGGCCTGGTAACCGCCGTCGTAGTAGGCGATCCGGTGTTGCGCGAGGTCGAGCTCGACCACCTCGGTGACCGTGCGCGCGAGGAACTCCCGGTCGTGGCTGACCAGCACCACGCCCGCCCGCTGCGAGGACACGAACTGCTCCAGCAGGTCGAGCCCGGCGAGGTCGAGGTCGTTGGTGGGCTCGTCGAGGGCGAAGACGTCGAAGCGCGCGAGCAACAACGAGGCGAGACCCGCGCGTGCGGCCTGGCCGCCGGACAGCGTGGTCACCGGCACCTGCGGGTCGACGTCGAGGCCGACGCCCGCGAGCACCGCCGCCACCCGTTCGTCGAGGTCGGCGCCGCCGAGGGAGAGCCAGCGGTCCAGCGCGACCGCGTACGCGTCGTCGGCACCCGGCTCGCCCGCCGTGAGGGCGTCGGTGGTCGCCTCGAGTGCGGCGGTCGCGGCGGCCACGCCGGGGCGCCGCGCGAGGAACCCGCGCAGCGGCGCGCCCGGCCGGCGCTCCGGTTCCGGGGCGAGGTACCCGACCGTCGCGGTCGCCGGGGCCGTGGTCACCGGCCCGTGCTCGGGGGCCCCGACGCCCGCGAGCAGCCGTAGCAGCGTGGACTTGCCGGCGCCGTTCGCACCGACGACGCCCACGACGTCACCGGGCGCGACCACCAGGTCGAGGCCTGCGAACAGCGACCGCGCGCCGAACCCCGCGGCGAGGTCGCGCGCGACCACGGTGGCACCGGGAGACGACACGTGCGACGACGCTACCGATGCTCTCCGAGCGCGTCGGCCGACTTCCCCGGTCAGGAGGTCGCGCGACGCGCGGGAACGGGGTTAGACCCGCGGGGACCGTGGGCAAGACAGCGCGCACAACACCCCCGCCGGACCCCTTCACAGCCCACTCCGAGTGGACGCTCGGTTGGCACACGGACGCGCTGGAGAAGGTCCCCGGTACACATCCTCGACGACTCACCCCGTGGAGCCCGCGATGACGGCGACGTTCGAACGCAGCTACTTCGTCCAGCACGGCACGGAGGACGACAGCGCCAAGGCCAGGCAGCTGAAGGAGGCCGAGCGCGACCACCACGAGCGGATCGCCGCCGTGCGGGTCGTCGCGGGGCTCGCCGCGGACGCCCGGGAGGCGCGCGAGTTCTACGCCATGCTCGGCCTGACCGACGAGCTCGTCCGGGAGGCGCGGCACACGGTCGTCGCCCTCCCCGAACCCGTGGCGGCACCCGCCGCCGGCCGCCGTCGCCGC
>CAXUNA010000401.1:0-4122 GCA_964252095.1 uncultured Jatrophihabitans sp.
TGTCAACGATCCGCTGCGACAAACCTGTCAACAATCACCCGAGACATCACAGGCGTCATGACACCAAAAACGCATCACTGATGCGGTGGCGGGCGCCCGCGCGCGCTCACTCCCGGCGCAGGACGTCGAGCAGCAGGTGCAGGGCGACGGAGACGGCGCGGGCGCGGACGTCGGCACGGCCGCCGGGGATGTTGACGCGGCGGGCGAGCGAGCGTTCCGGGGTGACGGCGAACAGGTGGACGAGGCCCACGGGCTTGGTCTCGGTACCGCCGCCGGGACCCGCCACGCCGGTGACGCCCAGGCCGACGTCGGCACCGAACCGGTCCCGCGCCCCGCGGGCCATGCCTTCCGCCACCTCGGCGCTGACCGCGCCGACGCTCACGAACAACTCCGGGTCGACACCGAGCAGTCCGCTCTTGGCTTCGTTGCTGTAAGCAACGGTTCCGCCAAGCAGATGCGCCGATGACCCGGCCCGCTCGGACAACCGGCCGGTGAGCAGGCCACCGGTGCAGGACTCCCCCACGCCGAGCGTCCAGCCGCGCCGCACGAGGGCAGCCGCGACCAACTCGTCGAGCGTCTCGCCGCCGGGCGAGAACAGCGTCCGCGGGTACTCCCGCCCGACGAGGGCGACGAACCCGTCGTAGGCGGGCTGCTCGCCCGGCCCGTAGCGGGTCACGATCTCGAGCTCACCGCCGTCGCGCAGGCACGTGGTGATCTCCAGGCCGGTGAGCTCGGCGTCGTGCTCGCGGAGCGTGGCCGCGATCTCCGACTCGGGGGTCCCCCACAGCCGCACGGTCGACTGCCGCAGCTCGGGGGCGTCGGCGACGATCGCGCGGACCGTTGCATCGGACAACACCTGCGGCCACATCCCCTGCAGCTCGCGGGGCGGGCCGGGGAGCACCACCACCGGCGGGCCGTCGCCGTGCGCCGGCGGGACCACGAGACCGGGCGCGGTGCCGACCGGTTCCAGCACGGTCGCACCCCGCGGCACCATCGCCTGCTTGCGGGTCGCCGCGGCTGTCGCGACCGGGTCCATCCGCCAGCCCCGGCCGGCCGCGAGCCGCGCGACGATGTCGCCGATCTGCTGCTCGAGCGCGGCGTCGAGTGCGGACGGTCGACCCTGGACGTCGCCGACCACGGCCGCGGTGAGGTCGTCGGCAGTCGGTCCCAGGCCACCGGACGTCACGACCAGGTCGACGCCGCTGCCGGACAGGAACGCCAGCGTGCTGCGCAGGTCCTCCGGGCGGTCGCCGACCACCACGACCTGGGCGACGTCGACGCCCGCCGCCCGGAACGCCTCGGCGAGCCACGGGCCGTTGCGGTCCGTCACCCGGCCGGTGAGGACCTCCGTGCCGGTCACCACGATCGCTGCTCGCACCGTCACGCCGTGATCCTAGGGAGGGAAGCGCGGTGACCGCTGCCACAGGCGCATAGTGGGGCATCGTGACCACGGAGCCGGACGTCGACGTCCCGGCCGTCACGCTCCGCTCGATCGCGCCGTCGGTGTTCCTGCCCGCGCTGGTCTACGAGATCGGCGACGGCGCCATCGCGCCGATCATCGCCCTCACCGCACTCGACGTCGGCGCCTCACCGGGCACCGCCGGGTTCATGCTCGCGCTGCTCGGGATCGGGCAGATCGCGGGCGACATCCCGGCCGGGCGGGTGGCCGACCGGATCGGCGACCGGCACGCCATGATCGTCGCCAGCACGCTCGCCGCGGTCGGCCTGCTGGGCTGCTTCCTCACGACGTCGCTGTGGCTGCTGGGCCTGTGCCTGCTGCTGATCGGCGCGTCGAACTCGACCTACTACCTGGCGCGGCAGTCGTACCTCACCGAGGTGGCACCGCTCCACCTGCGGGCGCGGGCGTTGTCGACGCTGGGCGGCTCGCACCGGATCGGCCTGTTCATCGGACCGTTCCTCGGGGCGGCCGCGATCTCGGTCGGCGGGCTGCGGGCGGCCTACCTGGTCGCGATCGCGGCGGTGCTGGCGTCGGGGCTGCTGGTGTTCGTCGTGCAGGACGTGCCCGCGGCGGAGGAGTCCCGGAACGCCGTCCGTGGCGCCGTCAGCTCCTCGCAGATGCTGCGGACCTACCGGAAGCTGTTCGCGACGCTCGGCATCGCGGTGTTCGCGGTGGGTGCCGTACGCGCCGCGCGGCAGACCGTGCTGCCGCTCTGGGCCGAGCACCTCGGGCTCTCGCCGAGCACGACCAGTGTCGTGTTCGGCATCGCCAGCGCGGTCGACATGGCGCTGTTCTATCCCTCGGGCAAGGTGATGGACCAGTTCGGGCGGTTGGCCGTGGCGCTGCCGTCGATGCTGATCCTCGGCGGCGCGATGGTATGTCTGCCGCTCACCCACGGCGTGGTGCTGCTGACCGTGGTCGCGATGACGATGAGCTTCGGCAACGGCATCGGCTCCGGGATCATGATGACCCTCGGCGCCGACACCGCTCCCGCGGACGGCCGCACCCGGTTCCTCGCGGTCTGGCGGCTGTTCAACGATTCCGGGAACGCCGCCGGCCCGGTCGTCGTGTCCGTGGTGGCACTGGCCTCGACCCTCGCCGCGGGCATCGTCGCGATCGGCTCGGTGGGGTTGCTCGCCGCGGCGGCGCTGGCGCGCTGGGTCCCGCGGTACTCGCCGTTCGCCACCCGGGCCTCGACGCTCGCCCACCGCCGCGCCGCGGCCGCCGACGTGGCCGAGGGCGGCTCGACCGGGACCTGATGGGCGGCGGCAGCGGGCGGAGAGGGCTCAGGAGGTGCCGACGAACTTCGCCTGGCTGAGGTTCAGCGTCACGGTGTTGCCGTCGCCGGGCACCAGGATGTTGGTGAGGTCGGTCGTCGTCCGGCAGTCCTGGAACCTGCCAATCCTGTACGTGCCCGTGATCGGGCCGCCGTCGTCGATGCTGAACGACTGCCCGGCCGGCGTCTGCACGTGCAGCGTGACCGGGCTGACGGTCTGGCAGAACGAACCGACGTTCGCCGCGGCGCCGCCGACGGTCACCTTGCGCAGCGAGATGACGTACTGGGCGGTGGCGGTGACGACGACCTTGCCGGTCGCCGCGGACAGGCTGCCGGTGGCCGGGTGGACCTGGGTGAACACCACGTCGGCGGTGACCGGCAGGTAGCCGAACGCCAGGAACGAGACGTGGCTGACGGGGATCGGCAGGTCGCCGGTCAGCGACCCGCTCGGTTGCACGACGGTGGTGATCGACGTCGGGCCGAGGGTCACGTCGAGATCCGACTTCGCCACGTGCGTCGTGCCCTTCACCTTGTAGACGACGGTCAACGCGTTGCTGGCGGCCGGCGCGGCCGAGGCCGGCGCGGCGCTCACGCCCACCGCCCCCACCACCAGCACGCTCGCCGCGACGACACGGACACACACCTGACGACGGAACACGAAGACCTCCACGGGTCAGCCGGGATCGAGGGCCCGCAGCACAGCACAGCCGTCCACCGGGGGTCCAGGACTGTTTCAGGAATTGGTGTGAACGAACGCTGTTCCGGTGGGAAAATGGGCCGCCCGTCCGACTTCGTACGAGGGCGCCGCCGGCCCCGCCCTACGGTTCGACCGTGGACGGAGGTCGGGACGCGGGGGACGCCCGACGCGCCGCGACCCGGCAGGGGCTGTCGGTGGGCATCGCCACGGCGCTCTACGGCGTCAGCCTCGGGGCGCTCGCGGTCGCGAACGGTCTGACGGTGTGGCAGGCCTGCCTGACCTCGCTGCTGTTGTTCAGCGGCGGCTCGCAGTTCGCGCTGGTCGGGGTGCTCGGAGCGGGCGGCAGCGCGGGAGCGGCCGTCGCGGCGTCCAGCCTGCTCGGCGTGCGCAACGCGTTGTACGGGCTGCAGCTCGCGCCCCTGCTGCGCCTGTCCCCGCGGTGGCGACCGCTCGCGGCGCACCTCACGATCGACGAGTCGACCGCCGTGGCGATCGCCCAGCCCGACACCGCGTCCCGCCGCCGCGGGTTCTGGGTCACCGGCGTGACGGTCTTCCTCGGCTGGAACCTCATGACGTTGCTGGGGGCACTCGCCGGCGACGCCCTCGGCGATCCCCGCCGGTACGGCCTCGACGCCGCGGCCGCGGCCGCCTTCCTCGCCCTGCTCTGGCCGCGGTTGCGCCGGCGCGAAC
>CAXUNA010000402.1:0-4108 GCA_964252095.1 uncultured Jatrophihabitans sp.
GCCAGCGCATCCGCCTGGCGGCGCAGATACGCTCCGGCCGGTCGGGCGGGCGCTGAGCCGTGTCCTGCTGCGCCGCAAGGTCCGGCGGGTCGGACGCCGCCTGCCGGGCGGACTGGACACGGTCGTCACCGCCGCGCCGCACGGCGTGCTCGGTGAGCTCGGAGCGCGCCGCCGGATCCTCTACGTGACCGACGACGTCGTGGCCGGTGCGCTCCTCACGTCGCCCTCGCCCGGCGGGCAGCAGCGTGCGCTCGCCGCCGATCTCGCCGCTGCCGACCTCGTGGTCGCCGTCTCGCCCGGTCTGGCCGGATCGCTCCGCGACGTCGGGCGACCGGTCGTCGTGGTGCCGAACGGGTGCGACCCGGCACCGGCCCGGCCGGGCGGCCCGCAACCGGTGCAGATCCCGTTCGACGGCCCGGTCGTCGGGTTGGTCGGCGAGCTCGACGAGCGGCTCGACCTCGACGTGCTGCACCGGTTGCGCGTGGCCGGGGTACCGGTGCTGGTGGTCGGACCGCTGACCGCGAAGGACCGGCAGCACCGGCAACGGCTGCTCAGCTACCTGTTCAGCGACCACGTGCACTGGGTCGGGCCGTGCGACGGCGACCGGTTGCGAGACCACCTCGCGGCGATGACGGTGGGGGTGACGCCCTACCGCCGTACGGCGTCCAACCGCGGTTCCTTCCCCGTGAAGACGTTGGACTATCTGGCCGCCGGCCTCCCCGTGGTCACCACCCCGTTGCCCGCCACCGCCTGGCTGGACTCGCCGCTCGCGGTGCAGGCCGGCCCGGACGCCTTCGTCCGGACGGTGCAGTCCTTCCTGGCCACGCACGACGCCGCGACCGCCCAGGAGTGTCGCGACCTCGCCGCCCGGCACGCGTGGGCGAGCCGCGCCGCCCAGTTCGCCGACCTGTGCGCCCGGGAGCCGCTCGCCGCGGCGACGTGATCCGTCGCCCGTCCCGGTCACCGCCGGTCAGGACGCCGGCCCCGACCCCGCGTCCGCCGCGGCGGATCCGGTCGGCGGTGGGAGGCGTGCCCGGGTGCGCATCACCGCGTCACGGACCGTGCGGTGTGCGACCTCGTGCACCTTGACGTGCTCGCGCTGGCTGATCGAACGCAACCGGTCCATGGCCTGCTCCGCGGTCGATCCGGTGCGGCTCATGACGATGCCGATGGCCTGGTCGATGACGGCCCTCGACGTGAGGGCCTGGACCAGGTTGGCGTTGCGACGCGCGAGCCCGTCAGCGACCACCGCGTTGTGCAGCACCGGCGCGAGATGGGCCGCGAAAGCCGTGGCGTCGGTGACCTCGGACGTGGTGAACGCCTCGGCGTCGGACGACCAGTAGGCGACGACGGCCGCCGTGCTGTCGTCGACGGCGAGACCGGTGCTGAGCACGCTGCGCAGACCTGTTTCGCCGGCGCGGTCGGCGAACACCGGCCACCGCTGGTCCACATCGGCCCGCCCGACGTTCACGGTCTCCCCGGATGCCAGCGCGTCCCGCACCGGGCTGCTCAGCTGCGTGACACCGTCGACCGTCAGGGTCTCGACCGCGCCGTCCGAGGCGCGCACGACGTGTGACCCGTCGGCGGCCCGGATCAGGACCGAGCACGAGTGGCTCGGGATCGCGAGGGTCACCGCGTCGAGCACCTCGAGCAGGACGACCGGGAGCGGTGCGCTCGCCGTGCGGACGCCGCAGAGCCGGAGGACAGCGGCGTCGAACCGGTCGGGTGCCGGGTGGCGGAGCCTCTTCAGGACGGTCATCGACACCTGGATCCGGCGGGAGAAGGGGCACCGGCAGGGCGCGTCACGCACGACGGTCGCGACGTCGACCCGACCGGTGTCCCCAGTCTGAGTGCAGGCGGACGGGACACGGGTGACCCGGTCCGGTCGCCGCCGCCCGGAGACGTCGGCGACCGGAGTCTGCTCCGGCTGAGGTCCAGCGAGGGAAGTCTCGGGAGCACGCCGCCGAGGTGTCAATCACCTCTGCGGGACGCGATGACGATGACGTACGCGGCCGTCGGCCCACGTCATGCATTCCCTGGTTGCCAGCCGGCCGAACTGCCGGCTTTCGCCGTGTTTTCCGGCTTTCTGCAAACCACTCGCGTCGGCCGCGGGGGAGATGCCGCATAGGCCCTCCGGCATACGCCCGCCGTCGGAGGTGTGGCCCTGCGGCAGACGTGGACGACCCCGGTGCGTCCCTAGCGTCGTCCACGTCAGCCAGCCACGAAGGGACGCATCCTCATGATCGAGGTCGAACACCTCAGCAAGCGGTACGGCACCAAGCTCGCGGTCGACGACCTCAGCTTCGTCGCCCCGCCCGGAACCGTCACGGGCTTCCTCGGGCCGAACGGGGCGGGCAAGTCGACGACCATGCGGATGATCGCGGGCCTCGACCGTCCCACCAGCGGGTCCATCCGCGTCAACGGCGGCCGGTACACGAGGTCGTCGGCGCCGATGGCCGAACTCGGGACGCTGCTGGAGGCCAAGGCCGTCCACACCGGGCGCTCGGCCCGCAACCACCTGCTCGCCGTCGCGCAGACCGCGGGCATCGGCCGACGCCGGGTCGACGAGGTCGTCGAACTGGTCGGGCTCACCGACGTCGCGAAGAAGCGGGTCGGCGGCTTCAGCCTCGGCATGGGCCAGCGCCTCGGTATCGCCGCGGCCCTGCTCGGCCGGCCCCAGACGCTGATCCTCGACGAGCCGGTCAACGGTCTCGACCCCGAGGGCGTCCGTTGGGTCCGCACCCTGCTCAAGGCGCTCGCCGAGGAGGGACGCACGGTCTTCGTGTCGTCGCACCTGATGAGCGAGATGGCGCTGACCGCCTCACGGTTGGTCGTCGTCGGCCGCGGGCGGCTCATCGCCGACACCACCGTCGAGCAGTTCGTCGCCCAGACGATGGGCTCGACCGTCCGCGTCCGCACCCCGGAGGCGGCCACACTGCGATCGTTGCTCCAGGCACCGGACGTCACGGTCGGCAGCGACGCACCCGACGTCCTGCAGGTCGCGGGACTCTCGGCCGAGCAGATCGGCATCGCGGCCTTCGAGGCCCGGCTGCCGGTCTACGAACTCACCACCGTGCAGGCCTCGCTGGAAGAGGCGTTCATGCAGGTCACCCAGGACAGCGTCGAGTACCGGACGCTCGCCACCGACGACACCCAGAAGGAGATGGCCTCATGACCGCCACCCTCGCCGTTCCCGTGCCCGCCACCACGGCCGGACGGGTCACCACGGGCGGGATCCTCCGCTCCGAGTTCACGAAGTTCCGATCGCTGCGCTCGTCCTGGTGGACGCTCGGCGTGGCCGTGCTCCTCATCGTCGGTTTCGGTGGCCTCATCGCCGCGACATCCGAGGAGGGCGGGCCCGACAGCTTCAGCTCGTCCGCCGAGCTGACCTCGTTCCTGCTGCTCGGCGTCATCTTCGCCCAACTCGCCACGGCCATCCTCGGCGTGCTGATGATCAGCGGGGAGTACGGCACCGGCATGATCCGGACGTCGATGACGGCGGTGCCGAAACGGTTGCCGGTGCTCTGGGCCAAGGCCGCGGTCTACACCGCCGTGGTGCTGCCGCTGACCCTGGTCGCCTCGTTCGTGACGTTCTACCTGGGTCAGGGCATCCGGTCCGGCCGGGGCCTCGCGACCGCGTCGCTCGGTGATGCCGGGGTGCTGCGCGAGGTCGTCGGGACCTCGCTCTACGTCACCGTGGCGGGCCTGCTCGCGCTCGGCATCGCGACCCTGCTGCGGCACACGGCGGCCGGACTCGCCGCGGTGGTCGGCATCTTCTTCGTCGTGCCGATCGTCGCGAACTTCCTGCCCGCCAGCATCAACGGGTTCGCACCGTTCCTGCCGAGCAACGCCGGCGGCGCGCTGTGGGGTCTCGCGCTGTCGGACGAGTCGATGGCACCGTGGACCGGCTTCGGACTGCTCGCGGTGTACGCCGCCGTGGTCCTCGCCGCCGCGGCCTTCCGGCTGCGCCGCTCGGACGTCTGAACCCGGCTGCGGGACACTCGTCACCTGATGTCGTCGTTCCTCACGCCCGTCGTCGACCCACGAGCGCGCCGTGTGCGCTCGTGGGTCCTCGACGTGGCGGTGACCGTGGCCTGCGGCCTGCTCT
>CAXUNA010000403.1:0-4091 GCA_964252095.1 uncultured Jatrophihabitans sp.
ACGACGCTCAGCCGCGCGGTGAGACCCGTCGGCCGGATCCGGCGTCGGTCCCC
Source organism: uncultured Jatrophihabitans sp. (assembly GCA_964252095.1). GTDB lineage: Bacteria > Actinomycetota > Actinomycetes > Mycobacteriales > Jatrophihabitantaceae > CAXUNA01. Next base: position 54 of record CAXUNA010000403.1, read on the forward strand.
GCAGCGCCCTCGGCGTCGGCGAGACCGGGCAGGCCCGCGCCCATCTCCGCCATCGCGACGTCGCCCGCGGCGGCGAGACCCGCCTCGGTCTCCGCCGCGGTGGTCGCGCCGAGCACGGCCTGCCGACCCTCCTTGCCGCGGAACCACGAGAACACCGCGGCGATGAAGCAGCAGATCGCGGCGAGCAGGAAGGCCAGGTGCAGGCCGTGACCGAACGGGCCCGCGATGAGGTTCGGGAAGAAGCCCCGGCCGGTGAGGAACGCGTACTGCGAGTCGGAGACGTGGGCCGCGGCGGCGGACGGCAGCAGCTCCTGCACCGGGTTGAACCCGAGGAATGCCGAGAACAGGGTGCCGATCGGCGGCAGCTGCGAGATCGTCGCGGCCTGGGCGGCCGGGACGCCCGCGTTGCTCAACCCGCTGCCGAGTGCGCCGGGCAGCGTCGAGGCCAGCCCCAGGGTGATGACGGTGAAGAACACCCCGATCGAGAGCACCTGGGCGCTGTTCTGGAACGTGTTGAGCATGCCGGCGCCCGCGCCGCGCTGGTTCGGCGGCAGCGAGTTCATGACGCTCGCGGTGTTCGGGGCGAAGAACAGGCCCATGGACAGCCCGACGAGCAGCAGCAGGATCGCGAACCACGGGTAGCCGAAGTTCATCGGCAGCAGGTTGAACAGCAGGAACACGACGCCCGAGAGCGTGACACCGGCGGTGGCGAACGGACGCGCCCCGAACCGGTCGGAGAGCTTGCCGGAGAGCGGACCGGCGACGAGGAAGCCGACCGTCAGCGGGATCATGTAGATGCCGGCCCACAGCGGCGTGCTCTCGAAGCTGTAGCCGTGCAGCGGCAGCCAGATGCCCTGCAGCCAGATGATGAGCATGAACTGCAGACCACCGCGGGCGAGGGCGGCGAGCAGCGCGGTGATGTTGCCCATCGTGAAGGTGCGGTTGCGGAACAGCTCCAGCTGGAACATCGGGGCGTCGACGTGCAACTCGAAGAACACGAACCCGACCAGCACGGCGAGGCCACCGAACAGACAGGTCAGCACGAACGGCGAGGTCCAGCCCATGGTGTGGCCGCCGTAGGGCTGCAGGCCGTAGACGATGCCGGTCAGCACGGCGATGAGGCCGACCGCGAACAGCACGTTGCCGGTCCAGTCGACCTTGCTCTTGTTCCGACGGCCGTTGTCCTTGAGCTTGAAGTAGCTCCACACCGTGCCGAACAGGCCGAACGGGATCGAGACGACGAAGACCAGGTGCCACTCGATCGGCGCGAGGACGCCACCGAGGATCAGGCCGATGAACGAGCCGCCGATGGCCGCGACGCCGTTGATGCCCAACGCGAAGCCGCGCTCGTGCTCGGGGAACGCGTCGGTGAGGATCGCGCTGGAGTTCGCGAACAGGCACGCGCCGCCGATGCCCTGGCCGACCCGCATGAGGATGATCCACAGCGCGCCCGACGTCCCGGACATCCAGGTCACGGCCAGCAGGATCGAGAACAGCGTGAACACCGCGAAGCCGATGTTGAACAGCCGCACGCGGCCGAACATGTCGCCGATCCGGCCGAGGCTCACGACCAGCACGCTCGTGACGAGGATGAACCCCATCAGCATCCAGAGGAAGTACGACGTGTTCCCCGGCGCCAGCGGCTCGAGCTTGATCCCCCGGAAGATGTCGGGCAGCGCGATGAGCAGGATCGAGCCGTTGATCGTCGCCATGAGGATGCCGAGCGTCGTGTTCGACAGCGCGATCCACTTGTAGTCGATGCCCCGGCCGCCGGTCGCGGTCGAGTCGGGAGCCGTAGCCGTGGTCACAGGGATGTCCTCGTCTGGTGCGGGCGTGCAGGTACCCGGGCGGCGTCGTCCGAGAAGTAGTTCGTGAGGTGTACAAACTATCCCCTCGACGGCGCCCCGGCCGCACGGACGGGGTGTGACCTTCTCTTCCGGTCGCGCCCGGCCGCCGCTCGTAGGGTCGAGGAGTGGACACCACCGCCGAACTGCTGGTCCGCTGCCTCGAGAACGAGGGCGTCGAGTACGTGTTCGGGATCCCCGGCGAGGAGAACATCCATCTCGTCGAGGCGCTGTCCCGGTCGTCGATCCGGTACGTGTTGGTGCGGCACGAGCAGGCGGCGTCGTTCATGGCCGAGACGTACGGCCGGCTCACCGGGCGGGCCGGGGTCTGCTCGGCCACCCTCGGCCCGGGGGCGATCAACCTGCTGCTCGGTGTCGCCGACGCGACGACGAACTCGACCCCGCTGGTCGCGATCTCGGCGCAGGTCGGCATGAACCGGATGTACAAGGAGTCCCACCAGAGCGTCGACCTGGTCTCGATGTTCGCGCCGGTGACGAAGTGGTCGGCCCTGATGGCGACGCCGGGTGCCGCGCCGGAGATGGTGCGCAAGGCGTTCAAGCTCGCCCAGACCGAACGTCCGGGCGCGGTGTACCTCGCCGTGCCGGAGGACGTCGAGAAGGCGCCGGCCGAGGGCGCACCGCTCGACGTCAACGTCCCCCGGGCCGACGAGCCGTCACCGGGACAGATCGAGCGGGCGGCGCAGCTGCTGCGCGAGGCGAAGAACCCGGTCGTGCTCGCGGGCCACGGCGCCGCACGGGTGGGGGCGACCGACGCGCTGGTCCGGTTCTCCGACGAGCTCGGGCTGCCGGTGGCGACCACCTTCCACGGCAAGGGCGTGTTCCCCGACGACCACCCGCGCGCCCTGGGCGCCGTCGGCTTCATGCGGCACGACTACGCGAACTTCGGATTCGACCGGGCCGACGTGATCGTTGCAGTGGGCTACGAACTGCAGGAGCTCGACCCGGTGAAGGTCAACCCCCGCGGCGACAAGCAGATCATCCACATCCACCGGTTCCCCGCCGAGGTCGACGCCCACTACGACGTCGAGGTCGGGTTGCAGTCGGACATCCCCCGCACACTCGACGCCCTGGCCGCGGCGGTCGACCGGGAGTTCGACACCGCCACCGACCGGCGCATCCGGGAACTGCTCGACGCCGAACTCGCCGCCGGGCGCACCGACGACCGCTTCCCGCTCGCCCCGGCGCGGATCGTCGCGGACACCCGGGCGGCGCTCGGCCGCGACGACATCGTCCTGGTCGACACCGGCGCCTTGAAGATGTGGATGGCCCGGCTCTACCCGACGTACGCCGCCAACACCTGCCTGATCTCGAACGGCCTGTCGACCATGGCGTGGACGCTGCCGGGTGCGATCGGCGCCAAGCTCGCCCGACCCGAGGCCAAGGTGCTGGTCGCGACCGGCGACGGCGCCTTCCTCATGAACAGCCAGGAGATCGAGACCGCCCTGCGCGAGCGCATCCCGATGGTGGTGCTGGTCTGGGTCGACGACGCCTACGGCCTCATCAGCTGGAAGATGGACCTCGAGCTCGGTCACGACGTCGACACGCAGTTCGGCAACCCCGACTTCGTCGCCTACGCCGAGAGTTTCGGCGCCGTGGGCAGGCGGATCACGGCCGCGGACCAGCTGCTGCCCGCCTTGCAGGAGGCGCTCGCCGCCGACACCGTCACGGTCATCGCCTGCCCGGTCGACTACCGCGACAACCTCCGCCTCACCGACACCCTCGGCGAGCTCGACGACCCGCTGTGACGACGCGGATCTCGGGCGTCCAGGCTGCGGGGGACGGCGCCGACACCCACGATCCGGTCCGGGAACGCCGGGCGGGCCCCCGCAGCTGGTGGGTGGTCGCGGCCGCCATGTTCGTCATTACGTCCTGCCGGCCCTGGCCATGCTGGGCTGGGGCGGCAACCAGTTCACGCCATTGCTGATCGTCTACCGCGAGCGCGCCGGGTACTCGGCCGTCGCGGTCGACGTGTTCCTCGGCGCGTACGTGATCGGGCTGGTCCCCGGCCTGCTGATCGCCTCGGCCCTGTCGGACCGCCACGGCCGGCGGCCGGTGATGCTGGCGGGCGTCGCCGCCTCGGTGCTCGGGAGTGCGGCACTCGCGTGCGGTCCCGCCGGCGCCGGCCCCATCCTCGCCGGGCGGTTCCTCTCCGGCCTCGCGATCGGCATCGCCA
>CAXUNA010000404.1:0-4087 GCA_964252095.1 uncultured Jatrophihabitans sp.
CGGCGGCGCGGGCGGGCTCGGCAACGCCGCGTTGTCCTCGCCGCGTCGCAAGGCCCCCGGCTTCGCGCTGCTCGGCGAGCCGGGCGACGTGCACGACGTCGTCCTGGAGATCAAGTCCGTCGCCGACGTCGGCCTCATCGGGTTCCCGTCGGCCGGCAAGTCCTCGCTGATCGCCGCGATGTCCTCGGCGCGGCCGAAGATCGGTGACTACCCCTTCACGACCCTGCGTCCCAACCTCGGCGTCGTCACCGCCGGCGAGGCCGTGTTCACCGTCGCCGACGTCCCCGGGCTCATCCCCGGTGCCGCCGAGGGCCGCGGGCTGGGCCTGGACTTCCTGCGCCACATCGAGCGGTGCGCGGTGCTCGTCCACGTCGTCGACTGCGCGACGCTCGAGCCCGGCCGCGACCCGATCTCGGACATCGAGGCGGTCGAGACCGAGCTCGCCGCCTACACCTCGTCCACGCCGGAGCTCGGCGACCTCGCCGACCGCCCGCGGCTGGTCGCCCTGAACAAGATCGACGTGCCCGACGCCCGTGAACTGGCCGACCTGGTCCGCACCGAGGTGGCCGACCGGGGCTGGCCGGTGTTCGAGGTGTCCGCGGCGTCGCACGCGGGCCTGCGTGAACTCGGGTTCGCCATGGCCGCGGCCGTCGAGGAGGACCGGCTCAGCCGGCCGGCGCCGACCGCCCCGCGGATCGTGCTGCAGCCCCGCCACGTCGGCACCCGCGCCGGCAGCGACTTCACCGTCTCCCGCGACGAGGAGGGTTTCACGGTGCACGGCACCAAGCCCGAGCGGTGGATCCGGCAGACCTCGTTCGACAACGAGGAGGCCGTGGGCTTCCTCGCCGACCGGCTCAACAAGCTCGGGGTCGAGCGGCAGCTGGTCGCGCTCGGCGCGGAGCCCGGCGACTCCGTCACGATCGGCGACGTCACGTTCGAGTGGATCCCCACCGAGATGGACCTCGCCGACATCACGGTCAGCTCGCCCCGTGGCACCGACGACCGGCTCTCCGCCTCGAACCGGCGCCGCGCCGACGAGCGGCTGGCCGCGAAGAAGGGCAAGCGCGAGCCGGGCGAGTTCGACGACTGGTACGGCGAGGACGTCCCGACCTCGACGGCCTCGCGCGTCGACCGCGGCTGATCCGGCCGGTCGACCGTTGTCCAGGGCAGCGATCGCGGCGGCGTCACGGACCGTCGTCAAGGTCGGGTCGTCGTCGCTGACCTCCAAGGGCCGCATCGACCCTGCCCGGTTGGGCGCGTTGGTCGACGCCGTCGCCGCGCGGGTGCAGTCCGGCCGGCAGGCGGTGCTGGTGTCCTCGGGCGCGATCGCCGCCGGCATGGGCCCGCTCGGCCGTCGCACGCGCCCGCGTGACCTCGCCACCCAGCAGGCGGCCGCCGCGGTCGGGCAATTGCTGCTCGTCGAGGCGTACGCGTCGGCCTTCGCCGCTCACGGGCTCACCGTCGGACAGGTGCTGCTCACCGCCGACGACCTGCACCGGCGCGGGCACTACCGCAACGCGCAGCGCACGATGGAACGGTTGCTGACCCTCGGGGTGGTGCCGATCGTCAACGAGAACGACACCGTCGCCACCCACGAGATCCGGTTCGGCGACAACGACCGGCTCGCGGCGCTCGTCGCCCACCTCGTGCACGCCGACGCGCTCGTGCTGCTCTCCGACGTCGACGGCCTCTACGACGACGACCCCCGCCTGCCCGGCTCCACCCGTCTCGACACCGTTGCATCGTCATCCGATCTCGACGGCGTGCGCATGGCCGGCTCGAGTTCGGCCGTGTCCACCGGGGGGATCGCGACCAAGTTGGAGGCGGCGGCGATCGCGTCGACCTCCGGCGTACCCGTGATCCTGCACGCGGCACCCGAGGTCGCGTCCGCGCTCGCCGGGGTGGGCGGCACGGTGTTCGCGGTGCAGGGCAAGCGCCCGGCGTCGCGGTTGTTCTGGTTGCGGCACGCGTCCTCGCCGCGCGGCCGACTGGTGCTCGACGACGGCGCGGTGCGGGCCGTCACCCAGCGTGGTGCCTCGTTGCTCGCCGCGGGCGTCACCGCCGTCAGCGGCGACTTCGGGTCCGGTGACGCCGTCGAGCTCGCCGCCACCGACGGCCGGGTCGTCGCCCGCGGGCTGGTCTCCTACGACGTCGGCGACATCCCCGCTCTCATCGGGCGTTCCACGAAGGACCTCGACGCCGACCACCGGCGCGAGCTGGTCCACCGCGACGACCTCGTCGTCCTCTGACCACGATCGTCACGCGCGGGGTTCACGGGTAGGCGTTCGGCAGATCGGCACCCGACGAGTCCGGCACGACCGCCGTCGAGTGGCCGTCCGACACCAGGACCGCCCCTGACGACGGATCGGCCACCAGTGCCGCGGGCGTCCGATCCGCCGTGGGCAGCAGGAAGGCCCGCACGCCGTCGTCCGGGCTGTTCGCCGGCGTCGGCGTGCGCGGTGCGCCCGGCGCCGCCCGCGTGACGAAGGCGCGGAGCGCCGCCGTCTCGTCGGCGGTGAGCACGCGCGATCCGAGCAGGGCCGAGACGGCCGGGTGGTCGTCCGGCCCGTTGCTCGTCGGTTCGTACTGGCACACCACGATCGGACCCGGTCCCGGAACGGCCGGCTGTCCGCCGTCCGCCGCGAGGTTCGGCGCGCCCGACCGGTGCGCCGCGCACCCGAGGTGGTCGACCGGCGTGTACTCGATGCCGCCGATGACGCGTTGCAGCTCGGCTTCCGAGACGGTGTCGACGGTGACGGCGATACCGACGTCCGGCAGTCCGATCACCGTGGTGATCGGCCAGCTGTAGACCGGGTCACCCGCCGCGAGCGGGCTGTCGTCCCGGTACGCCGGATGGCCGTCGATGTCGAACCGCGTGCCCGCTGCTCCTTCCGAGCCGAACGGGCGCAGGGAGACGACCGAGGTGGTCTGGAGTTGCGGCGGGCCCTGGTGGGCCGGGCAGCTGGCGATGGACGAGCTGCCGTGGGCCACGAAGACCGAGTCCGAGGCAGGCGGCGCACAGATCGTCGCGGGATCGAGCTTCCAGCTGGCCGGGACCGTGAGGGTGATGCCGTGGTAGCTCACCCACTGCATGCCGGTGGGCGGCGAGGGGATCGCGGCGGGTGTCGCGTTCCGGTGGGGCGCACCGCGCCACGGCGCGACCAGCACCACCGCGACGACGAGCGCGGCGGCCACGGCCACCACCGTGCCCACGGCGACCCAGCGGCGACGGCGTGCAGCCGGACGGGCGTCGAACGTGGTCAGGTCGAGGCCGTCGACGTCGTGCGCCCGCTCGGCCAGGGCGTCCCGGACCAGGTCCTCGAGCGAGTTCACGGCGTCACCTCCGCTCCGGGCTCCGATTTCGCGAGATCCGGCGTCAGGGTGACGCCAGATCTCGCACGATCGGCGAGGTGGGGGTGCTCGCGGAGCGTGGCGAAGGCGCGGGAGGCGAGACTGCGGACCGTCGCCTCGCCGACCCCGACGAGCGCGGCGATCTCCCGGTCGGGCAGGGCTTCGTAGTACCGCAGCACCAGCACGGCGCGCTGCTTCGCGGGCAGTCCCGCCATCACCCGCCAGGCGAGGTCACGGGCGTCGACGTCGGCGTGCGCGTCGGTCGGGTCCGCGGGGACGTCGGCGAGCTCGACCCCGACCAGTTCGGTGCTGACGCGTCGCCGGCGCCAGCCGAGGTACTCGGTGACGACGATCCGGCGCAGGTACGCCTTCGGGTGCTCGGGCGCGCCGTGACGCTGCCAGCGGGTGTGGGCCTTCATCAGTGCCTCCTGCGCGAGATCCTCGGCCCGTCCGGCGTCGTGGCACAGCAGGTACGCCACACGCACCAGCGCGCGGCCGTGCTCCGCGGCCACCTCAGCGAACTCCACGTCGGGCCTCCACACCTGCTCCGATGCGGTGGGGCGGTCGATCCGTGGCACCGGCTCAGGCGACGGTGCGCAGCTGGTCGTACAGGTCGATGTCCGCCTCGGCGTACCGGGTGCCGTCCGACGCGGTCCCGCAGCCGCCCGCGTCGACCGTGACGGCGAGCTGCCGGCCGTCGGCGGCGGTGAACAGCAGCCGCCAGACGTCGCCGGCG
>CAXUNA010000405.1:0-1800 GCA_964252095.1 uncultured Jatrophihabitans sp.
GTTGCTGCCGGCCGCCCCCGCCTCGGCGGCCGGCAGCAACGGCGCGTCGACCGTGACGCTCTCCACCAGTGCCGCGAACCTCAACGGCCGCACGCTGGTGCTCAACGCCCTGTCGGGCACGCCGCTGTCGACCTCCTCGGGTCTGACCGCGACGGGCGGCGCCGCCGGTTTCGTCACCGGTGTCACCGACGCGAACTACAGCAACTTCGGGTACTCGGTGCAGTCGACGATGACCAACCTCTACAAGGTCACGGGCGCCAACACCTACGACTGCAACGACTTCATCCCGTCGAGCGCGGTCTCCGTGGTCGAGAAGGGCGCGCTCGACCTCACCAACATCGCGGCGACCGTCCAGCCGGTCTTCAACCTGGCGGGCACCCTGCTCGGCTCGATCAACGTGCCGGGGACGACCTCGCTCACGGGCGCCTCGAAGGCCTGGAACGCGAGTGACCTGCTCGGCGCCACCAGCGGGGCGCTGGCCGACATCGCCGACGGCACCCTCGGCGGCCTGCCGGTCAAGGCGGCGCTCGGCGTCGGCAGCACGGAGTCGCCGTACTCGACCCCGGCTGCGTTCTCGCTCGGCGCCGGGTGCACCACCACCGGCACCCCGACGGCGAACCCGCTGCTCGCGGGCCAGTCCAACAACGCCGGCGTCAAGTCGGTCCTCACCAACACCCTCACCACGCTGGGTGGCGGCAGCATCACCGCCGGCACGCTCGTCAGCTCGGCGTACACCACCGTCGACGCGGTCAAGTCGCTCGTGGCACCGCTGCTCGGTGCGCTCGGCAACCTCGCCGCGCTCAACATCGCCCCGCTGACCGCGACGGTGAACAGCCTGCAGCAGATCACCCAGAGTGGCAGCTACCAGGTCAGCCCGACCCTGAAGGTCGCGGTCCCCACCGCCGCCTCGGGCAGCTACACCGGCGTCATGACCGTCACCCTGACGGACGTCTGATGTCCGCACCGCGTCGAGACCACTCCGATCGGAGAGTTCCCCCCATGCGTCTCCGCTCCCTGCTCGTCGCGGTGCTGGTCGCGGCTGCCGGCACCGTCCTCGCGACGGTGTCGGCGGCCCCGGCCCAGGCGGTGCAGACCGACGAGTTCGGTCTGCGTCCCGCCGGCGACACCCCCCGCGCGAAGATCGAGGTCCCCGCCAGCGGCGCCACGACGAGTGACGCCGTGATCGTCTACAACCGCACCAACCACCCCATCACCGTCACGATCGGTCTCGTCGGGGTGCAGTCGCCGAAGGCGGGGCAGTTCTCGATCGGCGACCAGCCGACCGACACCTCGCACCGCATCACCCCCGCGGCGACCACCATCACCCTCGCCGCCGCCCAGCAGGCCAACGTGCCGTTGAAGCTCGTGACCCCCCGCGGGACCACGGCGGCGCAGTGGGCGGCGGTCGTGGCCACCGCCGGTGACGTGAACACCGGCGCCCTCGCCGTCCGGCAGCGGCTCGCCGTGCTGGTCGGCTTCACCCCGACCACCGCGCTCGTCCCGGTCGCCGACGGTGGCATCCAGTGGTGGTGGCTGCTCATCGTGCTGCTGGTCCTCGCCGTCACCGGCGGGCTCTGGTACTGGCGCAAGCGCCGTCGTGACGCCCGCGAGAACGGCGGCCGGCACGGGTCGTCGAAGCATGCGGCCCCGTCGCGTTCCGGACACCGGCGCGCCGGTGGACGCCGGCCCTCGCCGGTCCCGGCCCTGACCAGCGTGGCGGGCCGCGACGGGACCCGGCCCCCCGGCCCCGCCCCCCACACCGCGGCCCCCCCCCCCCCCCCCCCCCCCCGGCCGGCGGGG
>CAXUNA010000405.1:1810-4082 GCA_964252095.1 uncultured Jatrophihabitans sp.
ATCCAGGGGGACGGTGCGGCGGGCGTCGCTGTGCTGCGTCGTGGTGCGCCGGGGTCAGACCGCCTTGCGGCGGCGCGAGAAGAACGTGACGGTGACGCCGACGACCAACGCCCACCCGGCGATGACGGCCATGTTCTGCGTCGGCGTGCCGGTGGAGGCGAGCGATCCGGGCGTGCCGGCCTGGGCCGCGGTCTTGACGATCTGCACGGTGCCCCAGGGGATCACCGGGTTGCCGGTGCAGGTGACCGTCGAGGTGCCGTACGGCTTGTCGACGTCGACCGCGGGGATGCCGCTCGGCAGCGACTGCCCGACCGCGGGCGTCACCTTGGTGACGTACCAGTTCAAGGTGACGAGGAACGGGCTCGCCGTGGTGACCGTGACGGGACCGGCCGCGGTGGCCTGGAAGCCCAGGGGCTTCTCGGCCGCGCCGGCCAGGGTGGCCGCGCCCTGCGGCGAGACCGTTGCCCGCTGCACCGTTCCCGTGCTGGCGACCGGGCCGAGCGTCATCGCGCCGGACAGGATCGTGTGGCTGGTGAAGGTGCCGTCGACGGCGAAGCTCGGCGTCGCGCCCTTGAACGGGGCCGGGTCCATCGGCAGGTTTTCGATGGCGAGCGAGGCCTTGTAGTCGGTGACGGTGACGGTGTCACCCACGGCGGCGTTGGCCGGACCGGCCGCACTCACGGTGAGCTTGCCGGTGATGGTCGAGGCGCCGTTGGCGGTGCACTGGACCGGGAAGGTGTTGGCGAGGACGGCCGAGGGCGACGGCGTGGCCGAGGCCGGCGCGGCGAACACGGTGAGGCCCAGGGCGGGGACGGCGACGGCCGCGGTGGCGACCGCCGCGGCGATGCCGCGCGAGCGGGTGGTGCGGTGTGACACGGAGGTTCGTCCCCTCGGGAGGACCGGGCAGTCTGCTCGACCCGGTGACGGCGGTGCGGGATCTCCCCGACGTCTTCCCCGGGAAGTGGTTGCTTCATGCATCCTTCACAACGGCAGATTCCCGGGTTCGGTGACGCGCCACGGCATCGATCACGGCACGATCCACCCATTCGCCGTAATCCGGACGCAGATGGGTGCGGCCGTCGTACGCGGCGAGGTAGCGCTCGTGCAGTCCGGGGTCGTGCTCGCCGAGCCACCGGAGGAACACCGCACGGGTGGCGCCGCGCAGGTACAGCGGGAGCGCGGTGCGGACGGTGCCGCCGGCGTCGAGGATCGCCGCGACCGTCGCGTCGAGCTGGTCGCGACGGTCGGAGATCCCGGGCAGGATCGGCGCCATCAGCGCGCCCACCCGGATCCCGGCGTCGGCCAACCGCCGCATCGCGTCGAGCCGCCGCCGCGGGTTCGGTGTGCCGGGTTCGGTGGCCCGCCACACCGCGTCGTCGACGGTGCCGACCGAGAAGCTGACGTGGACGTCGGTGCGGGCGGCGGCCGCGACCAGCACGTCGATGTCGCGCGTGACCAGTGCCGACTTGGTGAGGATCGAGAACGGGTTCCTCGCCTCACCGAGCGCCTCGACGACGCCGCGCGTGAGCCGGTACCGCCCCTCCGCCCGCTGGTACGGATCGGTGTTGGTCCCCATCGCGATGTGCTCGCCGCCCCACCGCGGGTCGGCCAGCTCCACCTTCAGCTTCTCGACCGCGTTGACCTTGACGACGATCTTGGTGTCGAAGTCGCGCCCCGCGTCGAGCCCGAGGTACTCGTGCGTGGGGCGGGCGAAGCAGTACACGCACGCGTGACTGCAGCCGCGATAGGCGTTGATGGTCCAGCGGAACGGCACGTGGGAGGTGCCGGGGACCTCGTTGATGATCTTCCTGGCCGCGACGTGGTGGAACTCGAGACCGGACAGCGTGCCGGTGCCGCGTTCCGGGCCGGTGAGGCCGTCGGCCTCGAACAGCTGGGTCTGACCGTCGCGTTCGTCGTCGATCCCGGGCCACCGCATGGGACCAGACTAGAACACGTGTTCGACTTCTGACAGTGGTGCTCGGCGTCACCTGCTCAGCGCGGCGATACCCTCTCCCCTCACCGCTCGAGTGCGCTCCGCCAGGCGGCGGCGACGCTCGCACCGAAGGCCACCAGTGTGCACCGTGCAACGTTCGTGGGTGTCGAACGCAGGGTCTCGACGCTGATCCGGCACGCGTCGGCCAGCGGGTAGCGGTAGACGCCGGTCGAGATCGACGGGAACGCCACGCTCGCGGCCCCGACCTCGTCGCACCTCGCGAGGCTCGCGCGGTAGGCGGACGCGAGCAGGACGTCGGCGGGGTCGTCAATCCCGTAC
>CAXUNA010000406.1:0-4070 GCA_964252095.1 uncultured Jatrophihabitans sp.
TTCTCGAGCCGCGACAGCGTGCTCGCGGTCAGCCCGGTCTCCCCGGCGAGCTCGGCCAGGGTGGCCCCGCGGTCGCGACGCAGGGCGCGCAGCCGCGGCCCGACACCCGCCAGCACGTCACGCTCGGTCTTCGCCGTCATGACCCCAGCATGCAGTTCTGCAAGTTTCCTTGCAACCTCGCACCGTCAGGCCACACCCTGTTGGCATGGATGAGAGTGGCTGGGACGACGACGTGGTGCGCGACGTGCTCGTGATCGGTGGGGGATCCGCCGGACTCTCGGCGGCGATCGCCCTGGCGCGGTTCGGCCGGCGGGTCGAGGTGGTCGACGCGGGGGAGCCGCGCAACGCCCCGGCCGGAGGCGTGCACAACCTGCTCGGGCACGACGGCATCTCTCCGCTCGAGCTGCTCCGCCTCGGCCGGGAGGAGTTCGCGCGCTTCGGCGGGGTAGTGGTGCGGGACCGGGCGGTGTCGGCGCAGCAGGTGGATGCCGGCTTCGAGGTGACCCTCGCGTCCGGTGGCACCCGCACCACCCGGCGCCTGGTGGTCGCGACCGGCGGGCGTGACCGGCTGCCCGACGTGCCCGGTCTGCGCGAGCGGTGGGGCCGCGAGGTCCTGCACTGCCCGTTCTGTCACGGCTGGGAGGTCCGCGGCGAGGCGATCGGCGTGCTCGCCACGGACGCGGGCACCGCCGCCCACCAGGCCCTGCTGTTCCGTGAGCTGTCCACCGACGTCGTGGTGTTCGCGGGCGACGACGTCGCGTTCTCCGACGAGCAGCGCGGCCAGCTGGAGGCGCTCGGCATCGGCGTGGCCGGTCGGGCCGTGGGCGTCGTGGTCGAGGACGACCGGCTGACCGCCGTCCGCCTCGCCGACGGCAGCGCCGTCGCGCGGCAGGCCGTCGTCGTGGCCCCCGAGGTCGACGTCACGGACCCGGTGCTCGACGCGCTCGGCGTCGTCCGGTCCGACGACCTCCGCACCGGCTACGTCCACGACGCCATGGGCGCCACCTCGGTCCCGGGCGTGTGGGTCGCGGGCAACGTCGCCGAGCCGTTCGCCACCGTGGTCATGGCGTCCGCGGCCGGGATGACGGTGGCCGGCGCCGTCACCGCGGACATCGTCGCCGAGCGACTCCGGCACGTCGCGGTCTGACTCCTGGAGTTCGGGCGGGGTTGACGCGCGCTCCCAGCGCCGCTGCGACTCCTGGAGTCTGGGCGGTGCTGACACGCGCTCCCAGCGCCGCTGCGACTCCTGGAGTCTGGGCGGGGTTGCCGGGCCGTTCCAGCGCTGCTGCGCCTCCTGGAGTCTGGGCGGTGCTGACACGCGATTCCGGCGCCGCTGCGACTCCTGGAGTCCGGGCGGGGTGTCGGGTCAACCCGCTGGACCCGACGTTGCAACGGTGTAATCATCGCAGTCATGACGGCTGACGAGAACGTCCCGACCCTCGTCGAGTGGGCAGGCGGGCCGCCCGCGCTGCGTCGGATGATCGACGCGTTCTACGACCGCGTCGAGCGCGACGACTTGCTGTCGCCGATGTTCCCGGGCGGCGTCAGCGAGCACCACCGCGCGCACGTCGCCGACTGGTGGGCCGAGGTGTTCGGCGGCCCCGCGACCTACACCGAGCAGCACGGCGGCTACGAGAACATGGTCGCCCACCACGTCGACCTCGGCATCACGCCGGCGCAGCGGCACCGCTTCGGCTCGCTGATGAGCCTCGCCGCCGACGACGCGCAGCTCCCGGACGACCCCGAGTTCCGGGCCGCGGTGCTGGGCTACGTCGAGTGGGGGTCGCGGATCGCGATGAGCAACTCCCAGCCCGGCGCGGCCGTCGTCCCGCACGCGCCGGTCCCGCACTGGGGCTGGGGCGTCGCGCCGCCCTGGACCGGCTGAGCCGAGCGGTCACTGCGCGCTGGTCGCGCCCGCCACCGCCGTCAGCAGGGCGACGACGTGGGCCACGAACCGCTCGTCGGGCAGGTCCAGCCGCCCGGTGCTGCGGGCGCCGAACAACCGCGACAGCACACCGAACGCCGCGGCGGCGTTGAGGGATTCGTCGACCGCGTCGGCGCGGGGGTCGACCACCCCGGCAGCACGGAAGCCCTGCTGGACCAGATCGACGAACCGTTGCACCAGGGCGATGCCCGGCCGCGCGAGGTCCGGCGTCGCGAGGGCCTCCTCGAACAGCACCACGCCGCGGCGCGGGTCGGCGTCGAGGAACGCGGCGAACGCCGTGACGACGTCGACCAGCAGCGTCGGGGCCGCCGACGTGGTGACGACACCGGCGACCACCGCAATCGCGTCGTCCACCACCTGCTCCAGCACGGCGCGCAGCAGCGCCGCTCGGTCGGCGAAGCTCTCGTAGAAGTAGCGCTCGGTCAGCCCGGCGGCCCGGCACACCCCCCGCATCGTCACCGCGCCGGCGCCGCCCGCGGCGAGCAGGTCGAAGGCCGCGGCGACCAACCGGTCACGACGGTCCCGTTCGCGCAGGTGCGCCGGCTGTCCACGCCACGGACGGGGTCGCGGGTCCGCGTCGGGAGCGCTCACGCCGCCAGTGTGACAGCCGTCGGCAATGTTGACATCGAGTGATGTCAACTTCTACCGTGGGACCCACCGTCAGCCCGGGGAGCGGCCATGACCACCACCACCGACGACCGTCCCGACCTCGGTCCGGGCTCGCTCACGTGGGAACACTTCGGTGACCTCCGCACGCTGCTGCTCGTCGGCTGGGCCGGTGCGCTGCAGGTGATGCACCCGACGATCAGCCAGGCCCTGGTCGACCACTCCGACGTCTTCGAGGACCCGCTGGGCCGGCTGCGCCGCTCGGCCGGGCCGGTGCTCGACGTCGTGTACGGCCCGGACGACGCCGGGCGCCAGGTCCGTCACCGGCACGACGACATCGGCGGCACCGGTACGGACGGCGTGGCGTACCACGCGCTGCAGTCCGACCCGTTCACCTGGGCGCACTGCACGTTCGTCGCGATGCAGTACGCCGTGGCGGAGCGGTTCGGCCCCCCGCTCGACGCCCAGGCGTGCGAGCAGCTCTACTCCGAGGCCCGGGAGTGGTTCGCGCGGTACGGCCTGTCCGATCGCGAACTACCCACGAGCTACGGAGAATTCTGCGAGTACTGGGACCGGACGGTGCACGACGTCCTCACCTGCACCGAGGCCGCCCGGCGGTTGCTGGTCGACCGCGGACCGCTGCCGGCACCGCACCCGGTCGTCCCGGCGGCGGCCTGGCACGCGGTGGAACCAGCCGTCGCCGAGACGCTGCTGTGGCTCACGCGCGGCCTGCTGCCCGCCGAGGTGCGGGACAAGCTCGGCTGGCAGTGGTCGGTGCTGGACGAGGCGGCGCTGTCGCTGCTCGCCGTGGTGGTCCGCACCGGCTTCCACGCCGTCCCCGGCCGGTGGCGGCTGGCACCGCCGGCGCGGCGGGCGTACCGCCGCAGCCGCCGACGCTTCACGGGCTGACGCCGTTCAGACCGTGATCAACACGATGGCCGCCCCGGCGGCGACCAACCCGACCGACTGCACCGCGGTCGGGCGTTCCCGTAGGACCGTTGCTGCGAGCAACACGGTGACCGCCGGGTAGAGCGAGGTCAACACCGCGGCCAGCGACAGCAACCCCTCGCGGCTGGCCAGCAGGAACGTGAGGTTCGCGGTGGCGTCGAACAGGCCCGAGACAAGGGCTAGCAGCAGAGCGCGCCCCCGCATCGCGACGATCGCGCCGCGCTTCCACGCGAACGGGACGATGAGCACGGCGGACGCGACCCGCGAGACCAGCAGCGGCCAGACCCCGGAATCGTGCGGCGCCCGCGCGAGGAACACGAAGTACAGCCCGAACCCGAGCCCCGCCACGGCCGCGAGCAGCAGCGCCTGACGGGGTACCCGGCCGGCCGAACCGCCGCCACCGCCGACCAGCACGACGGCGATCAGCCCGACCACCACACCGATCCACGCCAGCACCGCCGGCCGTTCGCCGAGCACCACGCCGATCAGCACCGGCACCGCGGCCGCCAGCACCGCCGAGACGGGGGAGATGACGCTCATCGGCCCGGTGGTCAGCGCGGAGTACAGGCAC
>CAXUNA010000407.1:0-4066 GCA_964252095.1 uncultured Jatrophihabitans sp.
GTCGACGACCGTCGCAGAACGAGACAGCAGCGACGGGTCGTCGTCCTGTGATCAGGTGGTCCCGCGGGTTCCCCACGCGCCGGCCCGGCCGTACGGTGGCGTCATGGATGACCAGCCTCGAGACCACGGTGCCGGTACCGACATGTGGGCGCAGATGCGGGCGGAGGAACGCGCGGAGCAGCTCGCCCAGGTCGTGCAGGACACCGTCCGCGACGCGAAGCTGGCCGATCTGCTCGAAGTCCGTGACCCCAGCAGGGGTCGCTGACCACTGCGCCCCCCGCCCGTGCGAGGCGCCCGGGGCCGCCGGCTGTGATCAGCGGTGCCCGACCGCGATGCCGGCGCGCTCGTCGGTGACGAACCGCCACGCGGTGGTGGATTCCCAGTCGGCCACGACCGCCTGCTCACCCGGTCGCTCGACGTCGTCGACGACGATCGTTGCATCCGGCTGCAGTCGGTCCTCGAGACGGGACAGCGCGGGCTGCCGGCGCGCACCGTGCCCGGGCTCGAACGCCGGCGGCCCGTCGACGACGAGCAGGTCGACCCCGAGGGGCAGCGCGGCCACGACCTCGCCGGCGTACCACGGCGGGTCGCCCGCCAGCGGTGCGTGCAGCACCGTGGCGATCCCGTCGAGACCCTCGCGGTGCAGGAATCCGGAGACCAGGTGGGCCCAGGCGGCGTCGTGTTCCAGCGACGTCACCGTTCCCGCCGACCCGAGCTGACGAAGCAGTCGAGCGAGCACCACGGTGCTGACGCCGCTGCCGCACTCGACCACCACCCGCCGGCGACCGTGGACGATCTCGTTGCACACAGCAACCATGGCGGCGGGTCGCATCGACCCGGTCGACCACGGCAGGTAGGGGCCGGCGTCGAGCAGTGGCCGCAGGATCTGCCAGGCGTGCAGGTCCTCGCCGGCGTGCGGATCGTCAGCGAAACCCGGGGTCATGGCGCACACCGTAACCGCGGACCGGCCCGCACCACCGACGGTCGAACAGTGGGTGAACGCGGGCCCAACACCTGTCGTCCGCCGGCCGTGACCGGCGATTCCGTGCGTCACTACGGGTGGTCGTGCACCCGCCGGGCCGGCACGACACCGCACCACCCGAAGGGGCCGGCATGCACATCGTCCGCGTCGTGGCCAAGCTCGAGCCGGGCGGCGCCCAGTTGGCTCTCCTGCGTCTGACGCGGGAACTGCGGCGGACCCACGGGATCGAGACGACCCTGCTGGTGGGTGACGCCACGCCGGCCGGGCTGGACCTGGCGCGCCGTCACGGTGTCGAGCCGCGCGCGTTCTCCGTCGCCTCCTCGCTCGACCCCGCGCGCAACCGGCAGTGGCGCCTCTCGCGACGGTTCTCCTCGTGGCTGGCGGACGAACTCGGCGGCGCCGACCTCGTCCACGCCCACATGGTCGGCGCGTGGTGGGCGACCGCGCAGGTGATCGACGACGTGACACCGTTCGTCGCCACCGAGCACAACCAGGTGGACTGGACGCCGCGGCGGGTGCGCGGGCTGCGGACGGCGGCGGCGCGCGTCGACCGGTTCTACGCGATGGGCCCGGCCGCCGGGCGGTTCGCACTCGACGCCGGCGTCTCCCCGCTCGTGCTACGCGCTTCGAGGTCGCCGGTGGCCGGCACCGCCGCCGCACCGGATCCCTCCCTCCCGCGGCCCCGGCTGACGTTCGCCGGTCGGTTCGACCCGGACAAGGGTCCCGACGTCCTCGTGGACGCGTTGATGGTGCTGCAGCGGGAGATTCCGTCGCTGCACGCCTTCATGCTCGGTGACGGACCGCTGCGGGCGCCCCTGCTCGCGAGAGCACGGCGACGTGGCCTCCACCGGGTGACGATGCCCGGCTGGGTCGACCAGCCGTGGGCGCACGTCGCGGGCAGCGCCGTCCACGTCGTCCCGTCGCGGGAGGAGGCCTGGTCGCAGAGCGCGGTCCTCGCCATGGCACTCGGGGTGCCGGTCGTCGGCACCGACGTCGACGGCCTGACCGACACCCTCGGCGACCGGCGCGGCATCACGGTCCCCCCGGGCGACCCGGCCGCCCTGGCCGCCGCGATCGCCGATGTCGTGTCCGGCCGTCGGACGGTCGACCGCGACGCCGCGCGGAGGTACGCCCGGCAGTTCACCCCGGAGCGCGTCGCCGAGTTCTACGCCACCGAGTACCGGGCGTTGACCGACACCCCGCGACCGGCCGCGCGCGACCCGCGCGACGTCGTTCGCGCCGCGGCACCCCTCGCAGGGGCGGGCCGGGCCGACTGACCCCGTTCTGGACAGCTCTGTCCAGAACGGGGTACGGTCGTCGCGTGCCTCGCCCCCGCGCCTTCGACGACACCGTCGCGCTCGACGCCTGCGTCGACCAGTTCTGGGACCGTGGCTTCCACGCGACCTCGACCGACGACCTGTGCGAGCGGGCCGGACTGTCGCGCAGCAGTCTGTACAACGCGTTCGGCAGGAAGCGGGACGTGTACCTGCGGGGCGTGAAGCGGTACGGCGCGGTGCAGGGCGCGGCTCGCGACGCCTGCGTCGAACGCACGGCCGGGCAGAACGGTCGCGACGCCCTGCGGGAGTTCCTCGCCGACGTGCTCGACCAGCAGTGGGCCGATCCCGAGCGCCGCGTGTGCTTCGGCATCCACGCGTGCGTCGAGACCGACCCGGCGGACCTCGAGATCCGCGAGGTCCTCGTCGGCAACGCCGACCAGTACCGCGCCGTCCTCACCGCGCTCATCACCCGTGGCCAGCAGGACGGATCGTTGCACCGCCGCGGCGATCCGGCCGACCTCGCCGCCGTGGTCCACGTCGCGCTCGACGGCCTGCAGGTCACCGCCCGCGTACGGCCCGAGCGCGGCGGGATCGACCGCACCGTCGACACCCTCGTCGGCCTGCTCTGACCGCCGAGAGCACCCGCCCCCACCCGTCGTCCAGCTCACGACAGGAGCAACCCGTGCGTCTGCCGGCTTCCGTGTACGTGCTCGCCCTCACGGTCTTCTGTCTCGGCACGTCCGAGTTCATGCTCGCGGGCCTGTTGCCGTCGATCGCGTCCGACCTCGCGGTGTCGATCCCCTCGGCGGGCCTGCTCATCAGCGGGTTCGCGCTGGGAATGTTGTTCGGTGCACCGGTCATGGCGCTGCTGACGCTGCGACTGCCCCGCAAGGTCACGCTCGTCGGGGCGGCCGTCGTGTTCGCCGCTGCGCACGTGCTCTCGGCCACCGCTGGGAGCTTCGGAGTGCTCATGCTCTCCCGCGTGGTGTCAGCGGTGGCGTGTGCAACGTTCTGGGCGGTGGCCGCGGTGACCGTCGTGTCGCTCGTTCCTGTCACCGCCACGGCGAGAGGAATGGCCGTGCTGCTCGGGGGTCTCTCGATCGCGAACATCATCGGCGTCCCGCTCGGCACGTTCGTCGGCGAGCACATCGGCTGGCGCGGCGCCTTCCTCGCGATCGGTGCCCTCACGGTCGTCGCCACCGTCGCCACCATCTGGAAGGTCCCCGAGACGGCCGACCGGAGCCACACCCGCAGCACCCGCGACGTGGTGCGCGCCGAGCTCGGCGGACTGCGACGACGACGGCTCTGGGTCTCCCTCGGCACCACCGCCGCGTTCCAGGCCGCGGTGTTCGGCACCTTCTCCTACCTCGCGCCGCTGCTCACCGACGTCGCCGGCCTCGGCGCGCCGCTCGTGCCGCTCGTGCTGCTGGTGTTCGGCGTCGGCTCGTTCCTGGGCCTCACCGTCGGGGCCCGGTTCGCCGACCGCCACCTGCTCGGGAACGTCGCGGTGTCACTGGTGGCGACGGCGCTCTCGCTCGGCCTGCTGGTGCTCACCGCGAACGGGCCGCTCGTCGTGCTCGCCGTGTTCCTCTTCGGCCTCACGGCGTTCTCGATGGCCTCGGCGCTCAACGCCCGGATGTTCCTGTTCGCCGGCGCCGCCCCGACACTCGCCTCGGCCCTCAACGTCAGCGCCTTCAACCTCGGCAACACCGCCGGGCCCTGGTTCGGCGGCCGGGCCATCGAGATCGGCGACAGCTACCTCGCGCCGGCCGTGGTCTCCGCCGCGCTGGTCGCCGTCGCACTGGTC
>CAXUNA010000408.1:0-4062 GCA_964252095.1 uncultured Jatrophihabitans sp.
CCCCCGGCCCCGCGCGTGCAGCGTCGGTACGGCGGCCTGGTCGGCGGTGCCCTGCTGGTCGTCGCGGTCGTGCTCGTCGCCGGGCACGTGCTGCTGTCCGGGTCGGGCTCGCACAGCTGGGACCGGCACGCGACGCCACCGACGTCGGTGGACCTCTCGGCCGGCACGAGCTACTTCGTCTCGACGGCCGACGGCCCCACGGTCGCGGCCGCCGTCCAACCGCTCGCCTGCACGTACACCGCCGCGGACGGCGGCACCGGAGCGCTCACCCTCACCGTCGAGAACGGCGACAGCCGGGCCACCCACGCCGTGGCCCGCTTCGTCTCACCGGTGACGGCCCGGGTGACGGTGGGGTGCAGCGGCGGCACCGTGGGGTCCAGGCCGGTGTTCGTCGACGACGCCGACGACGCGTCGACCGACCTCGCCGGGTGGCTGCTGGTCCTCGGGGTGCTCGCGGGAGTCGCCGGAGTGGGGTTGACGCTGGGCGCGTCGTACCGGCGATTCGGGGTACCCCGGGTGAGTGGAAACACGGCCGATCCGGCCACCTGATGTTTGCTACTCGCCAGTAACCCCGGCACGATGGCAGGACACGCGCCTGTAACACCGAGCGCCTCCGGTCGCCCGCCGACGCTCGCACGCGACGGCTCCCACCCGAGGCAGTCCACGAGAGGAACGCTGTGAACATCGCAGTACTGGTCAAGCAGGTCCCTGACACCTGGGCCGAGCGCACCTTGTCCGACACCGACAAGACCCTCGACCGCGACGGCGTCGACGCCGTGATCAACGAGATCGACGAATACGCGATCGAGGAGGGTCTGCGCCTCAAGGAGGCCCACGGCGGCGAGGTCACCATCGTCTCGATGGGCCCCGAGCGGGCGCTGGAGTCGGTCCGCAAGGCGTTGTCCATGGGTGCCGACAAGGCCGTCCTCATCACCGACCCCGCGCTGCACGGCGCCTGCGTCGTCCAGACCACCAAGGCGATCGCCGCCGCGCTCGGCACCATCGAGTGGGACGTCGTCATCGCGGGCTCCGAGGCCACCGACTCGCGCCTCGCGATCCTGCCGGCGATGCTCGCCGAGCAGCTCGACGTCGCGCAGCTGACCGCGGCGCGCAAGGTCACCGTCGACGGCTCGACGGTCACCATCGAACGTCAGGGCGTCGGCGGCTACACCGTCGTCGAGGCCCAGACCCCTGCCGTCATCAGCGTGGTCGAGAAGATCAACGACCCGCGCTACCCCAGCTTCAAGGGGATCATGGCCGCGAAGTCCAAGCCCGTCACCACCGTCAGCGCGGCCGACCTCGGCCTCGACGACACCGGCCTCGAGGCCGCCAGCTCGCAGGTCGGCTCGTTCGAGAACGCGCCGCCCCGCACCGCCGGGCAGGCCGTCAAGGACGAGGGCACCGGCGGCACCAAGATCGCCGAGTACCTCGTGTCGAAGAAGATCGTCTGAGCAGGGAAGAGGACACCAACATGGCTGAAGTACTGGTACTCGCCGATGTCAGTGCCGAGGGCACCGTCGGCAAGGCGACCTTCGAACTGCTCACCGCCGCCCGCGTGCTGGGTGAGCCGTCGGCCGTCGTGGTCGGCGCGCCCGGCACCGCCGACAAGGTGAAGGACGTCCTGGCCGACTACGGCGCGGCGAAGATCTACGTCGCCGAGTCCGACGACGTCGACAGCTACCTCGTCACGCCGAAGGCCGAGGCGCTCGCCGCCGTCGTCGCGCAGGCCTCGCCGGTCGCCGTCCTCGTGGCCTCCACGGCCGAGGGCAAGGAGGTCGCGGGCCGGCTCGCGATCAAGATCGGCAGCGGCATCCTCACCGACGCCGTGGGGATCGAGGCCGACGGCACCGCCACGCAGTCCATCTTCGGTGGCGCCATCACCACCCAGAGCAAGGTCACCCGCGGCACCCCGATCATCACGCTGCGCGCGAACTCGGTCGCGGCCGAGGCCGCGGCCGGCGCGGGCGAGGTCGTCCCGGTCGAGCTCGCCGTCAGCGACTCGGGCAAGAAGGCCAAGATCGTCGACCGCGTCGTCGAGCAGACCTCGTCGCGCCCCGCCCTCACCGACGCCTCGATCGTCGTGTCCGGCGGCCGCGGCATGGGCGGTGCGGAGAACTTCACCGTCGTCGAGAAGCTCGCCGACGCCCTCGGCGGTGCCGTCGGTGCCTCACGCGCCGCGACCGACGCCGGTTGGTACCCGCACACCAGTCAGGTCGGGCAGACCGGTGTCACGGTGTCGCCGCAGCTCTACGTCGCGGTCGGCATCAGTGGAGCGATCCAGCACCGCGCCGGCATGCAGACGTCGAAGACGATCGTCGCCATCAACAAGGACCCGGAAGCGCCGATCTTCGAGCTCGCCGACTTCGGGGTGGTGGGCGACCTGTTCGACGTGGCCCCGCAGCTGACCGACGAGGTCGAGAAGCGCAAGTAGTCCCCGCACGCACTCCCGGAGACCCCGGGGTGGACGGTCTCACGGCCGCCCGCCCCGGGGTCTTCGTCGTGGCCGGGACGGGGACACTGGACAGGTGACCCGGGTCGACGACGCCCCGGTCGACAGCGATCTGCCCGGAGACATGCCCGGGATCCTGGCCGGCCGGTATCGCACCACCACCCTCGGCGTCCTCGTCGCCATCACGCTGGTGGCGTTCGAGGGCATGGCCGTCGCCACCGCGCTCCCCTCGGCCGCCCGCGGTGTCCACGGCGTCGCGGGCTACGGCTGGCTGTTCACCGGCTTCCTCGTGGCGAACATGGTGGGGATGGTCGCGGGCGGCGGGCTCTCGGACCAGCGCGGACCGCGGGTGCCGCTCGTCGCGGGTCTCGGGGGTTTCTGCGTCGGCCTGGTCGTGGCCGGCGCGGCGACGAACCTCGAGGTGCTCGTCCTCGGGCGCGTGGTCCAGGGCGTCAGCGGCGGCATGATGATCACCGCGCTCTACGTCGTCATCGGCGCGGGCTACCCGCACTCGCTACAGCCGCGGATGATGGCGGCGATCTCGTCGGCCTGGGTGCTGCCCTCGCTCGTCGGGCCGGTGGTGTCCGGCGCCGTCACCCAGACGATCGGCTGGCGCTGGGTGTTCTGGGGGATCGCCCCGTTCGTCGCGGTGGCCGGGTTGTTGCTCGTGCCGACCCTGCGCCGGCTGTCCGGGGGCGGCCGGGCCGACGCCTCCCGGATGCGCGGCCGGTTGGTGCTGGCGCTGGTCGTCGCCGCCGGCGTGGCGGTGTTCCAGGAAGCGGGTCACGTCGACGTCGGGTTCGCCGCCCCGGTCGCCGTCGGTGGGGTCGTGGTGGTCGCGGTCGCGCTGCTCGGGATCCTGCCGAGCGGGTGGTGGAAGCTCGCGCCGGGTGTGAGCGCACCGGTGGTGATGCGCGGCGTGCTGGCGGGCGCGTTCTTCGGTCTCGACGCGCTCGTCCCGCTGGCGCTGCAGACCCAGCACGGTTTCCGTCCGCTCGAGGCGGGCATCCCGCTCACCTTCAGCGCCATCACCTGGGCGCTCGGCTCGTGGATCCAGGGCCGCGACCGTTGGAGCGTGCCACAACGGGTGCGACTCACGCAGGCCGGCCTGTGCCTCATCGCGCTCGGTGCGGTCGGGCTCGCGGCCGTCGCCCACCCGGACGTGTGGCCGTGGCTCGCGATCGGCGCCCAGGCGCTCGCGGGCCTCGGGGTCGGACTCGGGATGACGGCGGTCTCGGTGCTGCTGCTGCGCTTCACCAACGACACCGACCGCGGCCGTGACTCGTCGTCGATGCAGCTGTGCGACGCCGTCGGCGCGGCCCTCGCCACCGGCTTCGGCGGGATCCTCGTGGCGATGGCGGCGGGCGGCGTGCTCGGCTACACCTCGGCGTTCAGCGTGGTGGACCTGGTGATGGCCGGCGTGGCACTGCTCGGCGCGGTCGCAGCCCTCCGGTTGCGCCCGGCCCGGTCAGCGGAATCCGTAGAGTAGGGACCCTCATGGCCTACCTCGATCACGCGGCGACCACGCCCGTCCGTCCCGCCGTCGTCGCGGCCGTCGCCGAGGCGCAGGCCGACACCGGGAACGCCTCGGCGCTGCACGCCGCGGGCGCGAC
>CAXUNA010000409.1:0-4059 GCA_964252095.1 uncultured Jatrophihabitans sp.
GCGCGACCAGCAGCACCGGGCCGACGACGCCGCACGGCACCGCGACGCCGGATCGGCCACGGTGTGGACCGCGGCCCTGCTCCTGCTCGTCGTCACCGCGACCGTCTTCGGGGTCGGGCGGGCCACGGCGACATCGGCGCGGCACGCGGCACAGCTCGCCGCCGATCTCGCGGCGCTCGCCGGCGCCGGCCGGATCGGTGTCGCGCCGGACGACGTGTGCCGGGCGGCGGCAGGCGTCGCGGCGGCCAACCGGGCGGTCGTACGCCGGTGCGACGTCGTGACGACCGGGGTGCGGACCGGTGAGGTGCGGATCGAGGTCGTCCGTTCGCAGCGGTGGGCCGGGTTGGACCTCGACGCGACGGCCCGCGCCCGGGCGGCGCGGGTCGCCCGCGGGCCGTGAGGTCCCGCCGGACACCCCGGGTCGGGACGAAGCGGAAGTGTCGCCCACCGGGCTCCCGGTTCCATCGCCGCTCGACCTCACACCGATCGCAGCCGTCGGTGCGGGCGGACCGACCGTGTGGCAGCATGATCCGCGCAGTACGGCCGGACTCGGTCGTGCCCGCAGGACAAGGCACGGCATCCGCGGTTCGCCGCCGTGACGATCGAGTACTGGGAGGCCCACGTGGACCTGACGCTGAACACTGCACGGGTGCAGGAACGCGCCGTGCTGGAGGTCGGCGGCGAGGTCGACATGTACTCGTCCCCCACGCTGCGCGAGCGCATCGCGGAGCTGTTGGACAGCGGCGAGTCGGTCCTGGTCGTGGACCTCTCCGGCACCAGCTTCCTCGACTCGACCGGCCTCGGCGCCCTCGTGGCGGGTCTCAACCACGCCAAGCAGGTCGGCGGCGAGATGCCGATCGTCTGCAGCTCGGACCGCATCCTCAAGTTGTTCCGCATCACCGGTCTCGACGGCGTGTTCACGATCTACCCGTCGGTCGACGAGGCCGTCGCCGCTCAGCCCGCCTGAGGCACCGCCCGGCGGGGCGCTCGACCCGTCACGAGTTCGACACGCGCGTGTGACCCACGTCCTACCCTTCGGTGACCCCGGCTCACCCTTCCCTTAGACTGCCCCGGCAGTCGGCAGGGTGGCCGAAGCGACGTCTCTGTCCGGCCGTTCACGCGGTCGTGACCCTGCGTCCTGGGGCCGGCCCGTCGTCCGATCACCATTCGGTCAGCAGGCCCTCGGAGGAGTACGCGCGTATGTCAGCCCCTGCCATCACCACGGTCGCACTACCGGCGATCAGCGGTTCCGAGCACTACTGGGCGATCGGCACCCTCGTGCTCGCCCTGCTCGCCCTCGTGTTCGCGGGCGTGCTCGTCCGCCAGGTCCTCCGTTTCGACGAGGGCACCGAGAACATGCGGGAGATCGCGAAGGCGGTCCAGGAGGGCGCGGCCGCGTACCTGCAGCGGCAGTTCAAGACCCTCGGCGTCTTCGCCGTCATCGTGTTCGTCCTGCTCCTGCTGCTGCCGGTCACCGAGGGTGGCTGGGGCACGCGGATCGGACGCGCGGTCTTCTTCCTGATCGGCGCGTTGTTCTCCGCGGCGGTCGGTTACATCGGCATGACGATGGCGACCCGCGCGAACGTCCGCGTCGCCGCGGCCGCCCGCGGCGGTGAGCGCACCGCCGGCTTCAACGTCGCGTTCCGTACCGGCGGCATCGTCGGCATGCTCACCGTGGGTCTCGGCCTCGCCGGCGCGAGCGTCGTGCTGCTCGCCTTCAACGAGACCGCGCCCACCGTGCTCGAGGGCTTCGGCTTCGGTGGCGCGCTGCTCGCCATGTTCATGCGGGTCGGCGGCGGCATCTTCACCAAGGCCGCGGACGTCGGCGCCGACCTCGTCGGCAAGGTGGAGGCGGGCATCCCCGAGGACGACCCCCGCAACGCCGCCACCATCGCCGACAACGTGGGTGACAACGTCGGCGACTGCGCCGGCATGGCCGCCGACCTGTTCGAGTCCTACGCCGTCACCCTGGTCGCGGCGCTCATCCTCGGCCAGACCGCGTTCGGTGCGAAGGGGCTGCTGCTCCCGCTCATCATCGGCGGCGTCGGCATCATCAGCTCCGTGGTCGGCATCCTCGCCACCCGGATCCGCGACTCCGACCGCAACGGCCTGGTCCCGATCAACCGCGGCTTCTTCATCTCGGCGGCGACCTCGCTCGTCCTGGTCGCGGTCCTCGCCTTCACCTACCTGCCCTCGAAGTTCTCGGGCTTCGACGACTACGCGGAGATCGGCAACCCCGGCACCGGCAACCCGAAGGTCATCGCCTTCGTCGCGGTCCTCATCGGGATCGTGCTCGCGGTGATCATCCAGCAGCTGACCGGCTACTTCACCGACACCATCCGTCGCCCGGTCAAGGACGTCGCGGGCTCGTCGCTGACCGGCCCGGCCACCGTCATCCTCGCCGGCATCTCGCTCGGCCTCGAGTCCGCGGTCTACACCGCGGTGCTCATCGCCCTCGCGGTGTTCGGCGCGTTCCTGCTCGGCAGCGGCTCGGTGGTCGTGGCGCTGTTCGCGGTTGCCCTCGCCGGCACCGGGCTGCTCACCACCGCCGGCGTCATCGTCGCGATGGACACCTTCGGCCCGGTCAGCGACAACGCCCAGGGCATCGCCGAGATGAGCGGCGACATCGACGAGGCGGGCGCCCGTGTGCTCACCGACCTCGACGCCGTCGGCAACACCACGAAGGCGATCACCAAGGGCATCGCGATCGCCACGGCGGTGCTCGCCGCCACGGCGCTGTTCGGCTCGTTCTCCCGGGCCGTCGGCAACGCCATCGACAAGGCGGGCGCACCGATCTCGGGGAACCTCACGTTCAGCACCGACCTCACGACCCCGAGCAACCTGGTCGGCGTCATCATCGGCGCAGCCGTGGTCTTCCTGTTCTCCGGCCTCGCGATCAGCGCGGTCGCCCGCGCCGCGGGCCGGGTCGTGTTCGAGGTGCGCGAGCAGTTCCGCACGCACCCCGGGATCATGACGTTCGAGGAGCGCCCGGACTACCGCGCAGTCGTCGACATCTGCACGAAGGACTCGCTGCGGGAGCTCGCGACGCCCGGTTTGCTCGCGATCTTCGCCCCGATCTGCATCGGCTTCACGCTGGGGATCGGCCCGTTGGCCGGGTACCTGGTCGGCGCGATCGCGGCCGGGGTCCTCATGGCCGTGTTCCTCGCCAACTCCGGTGGCGCGTGGGACAACGCCAAGAAGATGGTCGAGGACGGCCTGCACGGCGGGAAGGGCTCCGAGGCGCACTCGGCGACCGTCATCGGCGACACCGTCGGCGACCCGTTCAAGGACACGGCGGGCCCCGCGATCAACCCGCTCATCAAGGTCATGAACCTGGTGGCGGTCATCGTCGCCCCGGCCGTCGTCCAGCTGTCGATCGGTGACGACAAGAGCCCGGCCATCCGGGCCGTCATCGCGGTCCTCTCGTTCGTCATCATCGCGGCGGCGGTCATCGTGTCCAAGCGCCGCAAGATCTCGATGGGCGAGACCCCGGCCGACGCCGAGTCGGTGGGCACCTCCCCGGTCGCCTGACCTGCGGCCACGCAGCACCCTGCACGACCGGAACCCCCGGCCTCCCCGCGAGGCCGGGGGTTCCTGCCATCCTGTCGCCGTGCAGTTCTCACTGTTCGGGGCGGAGGCGGGCGACCTCCTGCTCGCCGACCTCGACGGCGTGCTGCTCGGCGGCGGCCACTGGGTCGACACCACCGGCGGCGCCCGCCTCTCGGTCGTCGTCGCCGACCCGTGGCGGGTCGACGCCCTCGTCGACGCCTTCACCGCCCTCGACGTCGCCGACCCGGACGCCGTCGTCTCGCACGACGCCACGAGCGACGCGGACATCCGCGAGGTGACGACATCCGTCGGGGCGTCCGGCGAGTTCTTCGTCGCCCGTACCCGGATCACCCCGGCGCTGCGTCCCCTCGAGGCCCGCTGGCGGCGCGGCGCCACCCTCGCCCCGCCCGACGACCTGGTGCTGTCCGCGGCCGGGCTGCGGCTGTGGGCCGTGACCTCGGGAGTCCGGGACGACGTCGGGTACATCCTGCGCACCCCGCAGGCCCCCGA
>CAXUNA010000410.1:0-4057 GCA_964252095.1 uncultured Jatrophihabitans sp.
TCCATGATGTGCACGGTCTCGGCCAGCGACAGCACGTCGGACTCGATCCGCCCGGCCTCGAGGCAGCGCTTGACCTCGTCGGCCTGGTAGACCATCCCGCGCCCCTCGAACGGCAACGTCTCGGTCACGGGCTCGCCGCCGCGCGGGTGGATCGTGAACGACGTCGGCTCGTAGAAGTTCGGGTCGATCTCGATCCGGGCCTCGGTGCCGACGATGCTCGCCCGGGTCGCGGTCTTGGCGCCACTGGTGCAGCTGAGCAGGGCCTGCGCGCCGCCGGGGTACCCGAACAACATCGAGGTCTGGCCGTCGACCAACCCGTTGAAGGCGGGGTCGACCATCGTCGCGAGCCGGGCCGGCTGGACGCCGCCGAAGACCATCGACGCGAAGCTCACGGGGTAGACACCGAGGTCGAGCAGGGCGCTGCCGCCGAGCTCGGGGGCGAAGAGACGGAACGCGGGGTCGGACGGGAACCACTGGCCGTGGTCGGCGGTGACCTGCTCGATCCGGCCGAGCGAGCCGCCGGCGACGATCTCCCGGATCCGGACCATGTGCGGCAGGAACCGGGTCCACATGGCTTCCATGCAGAACAGGTTCTTCGCGGTGGCGAGGGCGACCAGCTCCCGCGCCTGCGGCGCCGTCATCGTGAACGCCTTCTCCACCAGCACGTGCTTGCCGGCCTCGAGGGCGAGCGTGGCGTCGGCGAGGTGCATCGGGTGCGGGGTCGCGACGTAGACGACGTCGACGGTGTCGTCGGCGACCAGGTCCGTGTAGCTCGCGTGCCGGTGACCGGCCGGGACGTCGTGGGCGTCACCGAAGCGGTCGGCCGACTCCTGCGTGCGGGACCCGACGGCGGCGACGACGTGGTCGCCACGGGCGGTCGACCGCGCGAGGTCCCTCGCCATCATGTCCGCGATCAGTCCGGTCCCGACGATTCCCCAACGCAGCGCGGTCACGTCGGCGATCCTGGCAGAACCGGCTGTGCGCCACGACGCCGTGCACGCTCCGAGGTCGTCCACAGGTCCGCGTGTCGTCCACACGGCGGCGTCGGGGACTCCCCGAACGGCCGATCCCCGCGTAGCGTTTCCCGACGTGCAGCCACCCGGCCCACCCCGTCCGCGGACCCTGCGTGCGGTCCGCCCGGCGCCCGAACCCGCACCGCCGTGGTGGGCGTCGGAGCCGGCGCGTCCGTTCCCCGCGGCGCGGTCCGAGGTCGCCCCGCAGCGGATCGGCACCGGCCGCAGCGAACAGGCCGCCCGGTCGTTGTTCGCCGAGTTCGCGCGCGACGTCGTCGACCACTCGCTCCGGCGGCGCGCGGTCCTCGCCACCCTCCGGCGCGGTCAGACCAGCCCGTGGGAGCTGTGTGACGCGCATCCCCACCTGCTCAGCGCCGCACGGCACCACGGCGTGCCGACGCACAGAAGCTGTCCGATCTGTAAGCGACCCGGGCTCGTCGACGTCCACTTCGTCTACGGTGAATCGCTGAAACACGTCGCCGGCCAGGCGAAGTCACCGGTCGAGGTGCGCCGCCTGGTCGCAGGGAACGGGCACGAGCCACGCCGCTTCGACGTCTACGTGGTGGAGGTCTGCACGCACTGCCGGTGGAACCACCTGCTCCGCTCGTTCCTCGTGGCTGCGGCCACCACCGACCCCACGGGTGACTCCGTCGGGTACGGCCACGCCGCATCCAGCGGCTGACCGATCGCCCATCGGCCCAGCACCCCGGGCCGGGAACGGACAGCACCCACCCCGTGACCTCGCACCGCAGCGGCGGCTCCGACCGACGCCCCGCCGGCTCCCCGACCGGCCGCCGCTCCTCCCGCAAGGCCAAGGCGATCAAGCCGCCCCGGTTCGGCCCGGCCTGGTACAAGAAGCGTCGCGTCGCCACGAAGCGCCGGGTCGCCGCGATGACCCGCAAGCGGCGGGGCTGGCGCCGGGTCGGCATCTTCGGGACCTGGTTCCTCGCCGGGATCGCGGTGCTGCTGGTCGTCGCCGTGGTGGCCTTCTACCAGCTGTCCGACGTCGTGACACCGGACAAGATCAAGACCGACCAGGTCGCGACCATCCTCTACAGCGACGGCTCGGTGATGGCGCGGATCGGCGCGGAGAACCGCACCGACGTCGACATCTCGCAGGTCCCCGCGAACGTGAAGTGGGCCGTGCTCGCCGCCGAGGACCGCAGTTACTACAGCAACCCCGGCGTCTCGATCACCGGCACGCTGCGCGCCGCGTACAACGACCTGACCGGTGGCCAGACCGAGGGTGGTTCGGGCATCACCCAGCAGTACGTCAAGAACGCCTACCTCAACGCCGACCAGACGCTGTCCCGCAAGCTCAAGGAGCTCGCGATCGCGGTGAAGCTCGACCGGAACTACTCGAAGGACACGATCCTCGAGTACTACCTCAACACCATCTACTTCGGCCGCGGCGCCTACGGCGTGGAAGCCGCGGCGAGGACCTACTTCGGTCTCGACGTCAGCAAGCTCGACGTCGCCCAGGGCGCGGTGCTCGCGTCCCTGATCCGCTCGCCGGGCTACTACGACCCGGCGGCGAACCCCGACGCCGCGAAGGACCGGTTCCGGTACGTCCTCGACGGCATGGTGCAGACCAGCCATCTCACCCGCGCCGAGGCCGACGCGACCGCCTACCCCGCCGTGAAGGCGCCGAGCGGGACCGATCTCGGGGCGACCGGTCCCGTCGGGTTGATCGTCAACCGGGTGAAGGCCGAGCTCGAGGCGGGCGGGATCGACGAGTCGGTGCTGAACACCCGCGGCCTGACGATCCAGACCACCATCGACCCCCGGGCGCAGGCGGCGGCGAACACGGCGATCTCCACGGCCTACGGCAACCTCGCGTCGTTCCAGGCCAACATCAAGAAGTCGCTGGTGGCGACCGACCCCAACACCGGCGGCGTACTCGCCTACTGGGGCGGGGTGAACAACCAGACCGACTACCAGGACTACGCGGGCCTCACCTGTCAGGCGCCGGGGTCGTCGTTCAAGCCGTACACGCTGGCGGTCGGGCTGACCAACGCTCTCGCACAGCGCGACGCGGGGTACTCGCTCAACACCGACGTCGACGGTTCCAGCCCGCAGACCATCGACGGCACCCAGATCTCGAACGACCCCAGTGACGCCGCGTACGAGAGCTCCAGCATCACCGTGCGTCGCGCGATGGAGGTCTCCCTCAACACCGTGTTCGACGCCATGGCCCTCGCGGTCGGCCCGGACAAGGTGGCGGCGATGGCACACGCCGCCGGCATCGGGGCGACGTGCGACGGCAAGCCGACGCTGGTCGACCTCACCGCGGCCGGGACGAGCACCGGCCAGACCAGCTTCGGCATCGGCATCGGGGACTACCCGGTGCGGACCATCGACCAGGCGATCGGCTTCGCCACGTTCGAGACCGGCGGGCTGTACCGCCCGGCGTACTTCGTGCAGAAGGTGACGGCGGCCGACGGCCAGGTGCTGATGCAGCACAAGGACGCGCCGAAGCGGGTCATGGACGCTCGGGTGGCCAACGACGTCACCGTGAGCCTCGGCCCGGTCGCCGCGTTCTCCCGCAACTCCCTCGCCGACGGCCGGCCCTCGGCCAGCAAGACCGGCACCGTCGGCATCGAGGCCTGCAAGGACGGCAAGGCGCCCGGGGACACCTCGGACGCGAACGGCAACTGCGACGACGTCGGCCAGAACAGCAGTGCCTGGACCGTGGGCTTCACACCGTCGGTGTCGGTCGCGTCGTGGGCGGGAAGCGGCGACAGCACCACCGCGATCTACGGCTCCACGGACGCCGACAACCCGGCCGACGGCTCGCAGAAGACCGAGTACGGCCGGGACCTGCCGGGCAAGGCGTGGAAGACGTTCGTCGACACCTGGCTCGGCGACAGCCCGGTGCAGGAGCTGCCCACGCAGACCCTGGTCAGGGGCGGCAAGGACACCGCGCGGCCGACGCAGACGTACAGCCCGCCGCCCTCGACCGACCAGGCCTCGACGCCGGCCGCGAGCGACACGCCGACGGCTCCGAGCACGCCGTCGACCCCGACCACGCCCACCACCCCGAC
>CAXUNA010000411.1:0-4050 GCA_964252095.1 uncultured Jatrophihabitans sp.
CCCTCGAACTGCTCGTGGCGCCCGGGGTGCGGGCCACCGCCCTGCCGTTCGTCACCGTCGACCTGGTCCGCGACGCGGGCGGCCGGTGGCGGGTGGTCGAACTGGGCGACGGTCAGGTGAGTGATCGGCCGGAATCCGCCGATCCGGACGGGTTCATCGCCGCCGTCGCGCCGCCGGCGGACCTTGCGGGCTGACCCGTCCCGTCAGCCGGTCCGTCAGCCGGCGGCACCGGTGAGCAGCGCGACGAGGCTGTGCGGGGTGTCGGCGCCGAACACCAGCTCGAAGTCACGCGCCGCCTCCGCTGCCTCCGCGGCGCTGCGGACGAACAGCGCCTGCTCGTACCCGGCGAGCGCCGCCTCGACGTCGTCCGGGTGGGCGGCGATCGCCGCGCCGAGCTCGGCGCCGTCGAGCATCGCGAGGTTGGCGCCTTCGCCGTTCGGCGGTGCGAGGTGGGCCGCGTCGCCCAGCAGCGTCACACCCGGCACCCGGTCCCAGCGGTGACCCGCCGGGAGGGCGTGCAGCGGGCGCAGCACCGGTGCGGTCTCGCCGTCGGTGACCAGCGCGGTCAGCTCCGGCGCCCAGCCCTCGAACTCCGCCGCGACCCGCGCAGATGCCGCGTCCGCATCGGAGAAGTCGATCGCGGCGAACCACTCCAGCGGCCGGGTGAGGGCGACGTAGGTGTGCAGCGTCCCGCCCTTCTCCCGGTGCGCCTGGATCCCCTTGCCCGGGACGACGGCGGCCATCCCTCCCGGACCCACGGCGGCAGCACTGGCCGCGTGCCGCTCGTCGGACTCGAACAGGTACGTCTCGACGTACGACATGCCGACGTACGCAGGTGTGGCGTCCGAGAGCAGCGGCCGGACCCGGGACCACGCACCGTCGGCGCCGCCGAGCAGCGCGGTCGTGACGCTCGATCCGTCGGCGAAGGTCACCGCGTGCCGGCCGTCGCCGAGCGCGGCGACGGCGCTGACCTTGTGGCCCCACCGGACGGTGCCCGCGGGCAGCGCGTCGAGCAGGATCTGACGCAGCTCGCCGCGCAGGACCTCGGGGCGGGAACCCGTGCCGTCGTCGAGCTCCTCGAGCAGGACGCCACCGCGGGGGTCGAGGATCCGCGACGCCTCGGCGCCCTCGTGGATGATCGCGCGGAACTCGGCGGTGAGACCGGCGGCGGCGAGCGCCCGCTGACCGTTGTGTTCGTGGATGTCGAGCTGGCCGCCCTGGGTGCGCGCCTGCGGTGAGGTGTCGGACTCGTGGACCGTCACGGGGATGCCGTGGACGTGCAGGACGCGGGCGAGGGTGAGGCCGCCGAGGCCGGCGCCGATGATCGTCACAGGTGTCGTCATGGTGAAATCCCTTCCGAGGTTGCTGGAACGCTGTTCCAGTCCATCGTGGAACATCGTTCCAGGATGTGTCAAGATGGATCCGTGGTGAAGAGCACGCAGCGGACCGAGCGCCGGGCCGAGGCGCTGTCGAAGGAGCGCATCGTCGGGGCCGCGATCGAGATCCTCGACGCGGAGGGCGAGGCGGCCCTGACCTTCCGCACGCTCGCAGCACGGCTCGCCACCGGCGCCGGCGCGATCTACTGGCACGTCGCGAACAAGGGAGACCTGCTCGCCGCGGCCACCGACGCACTGGTGGCCGGGGTGGTGACCGGGCTCGGCGACGACGACCCCCGCGAGGAGATCCGCACCATCGCCCTCGGCGTGTTCGACGCGATCGACGCCCACCCCTGGGTGGGCACACAACTGGCCGGTGAACCGTGGCAGTCGGCGATGCTGCACGTGTTCGAGGGGATCGGCAGCCGGATCCAACGGCTGGGCGTCCCGGAGCCGACGCAGTTCAACGCCACCACGGCCCTGCTCAACTACATCCTGGGCCTCGCCGGCCAGCACGCCGCGGGCGCGCGGCTGATCACGCCCGACACCGACCGCGCCACGTTCCTCGCGGGCGTCGCCGCCCGGTGGCTCGACCTCGACGCCGAGCGCTTCCCGTTCGTGCGGCAGATCGCGGCCCAGCTCCCCGACCACGACGACCGTGAACAGTTCCTCGCCGGCATCGACCTCATCCTCGCGGGCGTCGCGACGGTCGGGTAGACACGCCCGCATGACCTCCTGGCGTGACACCGCGTCGACGCAGGCCCAGGCCGACCTCGAATCGCTGCTCGGACCCGCCATCGGCTTCGCGCAGGAACAGCTCGCGCAGCACGGCGAGTTCCATCCCTACGCGGCCGCGGCCCTCGCCGACGGCGACGTCACGTTCGTCGCGGCATTCCCCGACGGTGAGGA
Source organism: uncultured Jatrophihabitans sp. (assembly GCA_964252095.1). GTDB lineage: Bacteria > Actinomycetota > Actinomycetes > Mycobacteriales > Jatrophihabitantaceae > CAXUNA01. Next base: position 2,286 of record CAXUNA010000411.1, read on the forward strand.
CGACCCCGCTGCGGTCGACGTGATCGCAGCCTGCCGCGCCGCCCTGTCCGCCGGCCGCGAGCGCTACCGTGCCACGGCCGTCGTCGCCGACGTCCGGTTGGCCGGGGACGGTGACGCGGTCCAGCTCGAACTCGAGCACGTCGAGGGAACCGCCCTCACCCTGCTGCTCCCGTACACGCGGAAGCGGCTGACCGGCCGGCTCGAGTACGGCCAGCTGCAGGCCGCCGCCGGCGAGCGCCACGTCTGGGCGTGACCGCGCCAGGCCGTCGGTTCGTTGCTCCGCGCCACGACGCGGTGTCGGGACGAGGCCTGCGGGGAGGGCGCCGAGTGGGGGTGCGGCGGCGGACCGTCCTCCCGTGTCGTTCGACCGTCGAACGCGTCAGCGCAGTGGCGGCACCGCGTCGTCGCCGTCCGCGCTCGGGCCGGACAGCCGACGCTCGGACTCGTCGATCGGCACGTCGTTGATGCTCGCCTCGCGGCGCGCCATGAGGCCGTTGTCGGCGAACTCCCACAGTTCGTTGCCGTAGCTGCGCCACCACTGGTCGTCGACGTCGCGCGATTCGTACTGGAACCGCACCGCGATGCGGTTGCCCTCGAAGGCCCAGAGATCCTTGCGCAGCACGTAGTCCTGCTCGCGTTCCCACTTGCGACGGAGCAGGTCCGCGATCTCCTCGCGGCCGGTGACGAACTCGTCGCGGTTCCGCCAGACCGAATCCGGGGTGTAGGCGAGCGCGACCTTCTCCGGGTCCCGGGTGTTCCACGCGGCCTCGGCGGCGCGGACCTTCGCCAGCGCGGTCTCGGCGGTGAACGGCGGGTACGGCGGGCGGCCCTCGGCGGGTGTGTCGGTCACCCGTCCAGTCTGCGACAGGCGCGCGCTATTCGCAGGCGATGCCGTCGCCGTCACGGTCGAGCCCGGAGCGGTAGCCGGGCTGGCCTGCGAGCAGCGGCGCCTTGCCCGCGGCGCGAACCGCGGCGCAGTTCCGGTAGTAGACGTCGCCCGGGGTGTCGGCGGGCGGCGGGACCTGCGGGGTGGTCGGCGGGGCGGTGGTCGCGGGACGCGCAGGCGCGACCGGCGTCGAGGACGCGGCGGCCGTCGGAGTCGCAGGTGTCGTCGTCGCGCCGGGACAGCCGGCCAGGATGCGCGCGATCGCGTCGTGCTCCGCGGGGGTCACCCACAACCCGTACTCGCGCTTCACCGCGACCTGCATCGTGACGTAGGTGCACCGGAACGCCCGGTTCGGCGGCAGCCAGGTCGCCGCGTCGCCGTCGCTCTTCTGCTGGTTCAACGACCCGTCGACCGCCAGCAGGTTGGCCGGGTCGTTGGCGAACGCCTCGCGGCGGGTGGCGTCGAGTTGCTGCGCGCCGGTCTGCCACGCGTCGCCGAGCGCGACGACGTGGTCGATCTGGATGTCGGCGGAGGTGTTCGCCCCGCGCGTGAAAGGGATCGTGGTCCCGCTGTACGGGTCGGCCACGGTGCCCGCGAGCACGACGCAGCCGTGCGTCGTCGGATCGATCGTGGCGCCCGTGACGTCGCGACGCAGGATGTCGTTGCGGGTGTCACAGCCGTTGCGGTCGACGTCGGCCCACGCCTGGCCGAACTGCGCACGGTCGTAACCGGTCTTCGGCGCCCGCCCCTCGACCGGCAGCAGCGCCAACTCCGCCTGCGCCGCGGACGCGACCGGGACGCTCGGGCTCGCCGCGGCCGCAAGCGTGGTGACGGCCGTCGTCGCGGTCGGTGCGGCGCTCTCGGGCGGGGGTCCCGATC
>CAXUNA010000412.1:0-4034 GCA_964252095.1 uncultured Jatrophihabitans sp.
CCGTACACGTCGACCGCCTCGGCGACGATGCCGTCCGGCGCGATGCTCACCGCCAGCGCGACCCCGACCCCCGGCGACACCGCGTAGTAGGTGCCCACCCGGCCCGGTCCGGTCGTGCGTTCCCCGGTGTCGACGACGACTCCCGCGGCCTCGAGCCGGCGCACGCTCTCCGCCACCGTCGGCTTCGAGATGCCCGCCAGCGACGCCAGTTCCGCCCGGGTGGCGCGCCGGGCCGCGACCAGCGCCTGCACGACGTTGGCATCGCTGAGCGCACGGAGCAGCTCGAGCGACGGCTTGGCGGCGTCGGTCACACGCCCCAGCTTAGGCAGGACTCTTGCCTGAAGCGGCCGGTTCGTCGTACGCTGCCAGTCAGTAAGGAGTCCTCACCAAAGGAGCGAGCCTGTGACCACCGTCGACACCGCACTGCCGACCCTCCCGCACTGGGAGGACACGCCGACCGACCTCGCCGCCGCCACCCGCGAGATCAAGGCGGCGCTGCGGGCCCGCATCGCGGCGTCGGGCCGGACGGTCGAGGAGGTCTTCGCCGTGGTCGAGGACCGGGTGCGCGCCGAGGTCGAGCAGGTCGAGGCCGAACGGGCGGCCGGCGGCACGGTCTGGCCGGAGATCGAGTACGCCGACATCGCGGCCGGCCGCGTCACCGAGGAGCAGCGCGCCGCGGTGCAGCGACGCGGATGTGTCGTCGTCCGCGGGCACTTCCCCCGCGAACAGGCGCTCGGCTGGGATCGCGGCATCCTCGACTACGTCGAGTCCAACCGGTTCTTCGAGACCTACACCGGCCCGGCCGACGACTTCTTCGCGAGCGTCGGCAGCAAGCCCGAGATCTACCCGATCTACTGGTCGCCGGCCCAGATGCAGGCCCGGCAGAGCGAACGGATGGCGGCGGTGCAGTCGTTCCTCAACCACCGTTGGACGCACACGTCCGAGGGCACGCAGTGGTTCGACCCCGACCGCGACTCGCTCTACCCGGACCGGATCCGCCGCCGGCCGGAAGGCGCGAGCTCCGGTGGGCTCGGGACCCACCTCGACCCCGGCACACTCGACCTCTGGATGACCGAGGCCTACCAGCGCACCTTCCGTCACCTGTTCGACGGCACCCCCGAGCAGTACGACCCCTGGGACGCCGCCTACCGCACCGCCGGCCCGCAGTACGCGGGAACCACGATGTGCTCGGCGTTCCGCACCTTCCAGGGCTGGACCGCACTCTCGGACATGGCCCACGACCAGGGTGTGTTGCACACGGTGCCGATCCCGTCCGCCATGGCCTACCTCATGTTGCGGCCGTTGCTGGCCGACGTCCCGGACGACGACATGTGCGGTGTCACCACCAACCAGACCTTCCCCGCGTCCGAGACGTGGCACCCGCTGCTGATGCGTGCCCTCGTCGGCATCCCGGACGTGCAGGCCGGGGACTCGGTCTGGTGGCACTGCGACATGATCCACAGCGTCGCGCCGGTGCAGGACCAGCAGGGCTGGGGCAACGTCATGTACATCCCGGCCGCGCCCTGGTGCCCGCGCAACGAGGCGTACTCGGCCCACGTCCGCGAGGCGTTCCTCACCGGCAGCAGCCCCGGCGACTTCCCCGCCGAGAACTACGAGCGCGACTGGAGCAACCGCTTCGGCGCGGACGACCTCAACGCGACCGGCCGCCGCGGGCTCGGGATGGAGTAGTCCCCGAGCCCGTGACGGCCGCGTCGTCGTGCTCGGTCAGTTCGCGGCGGAGGCGTCCGGGCGCGCGCCGCCCGCCACCGTCGCCTTGGCCACCAGCCCGCTGTTGCCCGCGAGGCGGGACAGCGTGATCCGGTCGATCTCGGTCAGCGGCGAGGCCGTGCCCGGGATGCTGTCGGCGAGGGTGCGGACCGTGAGCGTCGTCTTCCGCCCGGCCGCGGCGGGGACGACGTCGACCGCGATGAACGCGTAGTCGTCGTACCGGACCTGCGACCAGGAGATGACCTCGGGGACCTTCGTGCCCTGCGGGTAGCCCGAGCTGTTCACCGCGGTGCCCTCCGCCGACCACACGTAGGAGTTCACGACGTTCTCGGTGTTGTTCTCGGCGGTGTTGGCGCCACCGGCGGGCTGGTAGCCGCGGTAGCGCTGGCCCTCTGGCAAAGTCTGCGGGCCGTACGGGGTGACGCCCGCGGGCGCCGGCGCCGCACTGCCCGGTGCCGGCTGGAACTGGTACCGCGGCCGACCACCGGAACCGACCGTGATGTACGTCGTGCCGTCGGTCGCCGGGGTGATCGTGGATCCGTCGGGCGCCTGCCGGGTCGGCTGGCCGTGCTTGATCGGGTCGGTCCGCTCGAAGATGTGGTTGTGGCCCTGGATCGCGAGGTCGACCTGGTACTTGCTGAACAGCGGGTCGAGCGCCGCGCGCACGCCACCGTCGGAGGCGTGCTGACTGGTCGTCGAGAACGCGCAGTGGTGGAAGAACGCGATGATGAAGTCGACGGTCGGCGCCGCCTTCGAGTCGGTCCGCCAGGACTTGAGGGCGTTCTCGATGAACGTCAACTGCGCACCGTCGGAGTACCCGGTGTTGGTCTGGATCTCGTTCGACAGGTCGTTCGCGTCGACCGAGATCACCCCGACGTTGCCGTAGACGAAGCGGTACACCGACGGGCAGGTCTTCGGACCGTTGCCCGGAAGGTCGAGCCGCGCGGCGTGCCCGGCGTAGCCGTGCGACGCGTTGTTCCCGCCCAGGAAGTCGGTGTTGCCGTAGAGCGCCTCCATGTCGTGGTTGCCGGTGGCGAACATCCACGGCGTGAACGCCGACTGCGACTCGATCTGGTTGAGGAAGACGTCCCAGACGTAGGGGTTGTAGCTGTTCGCACCCACGGGCGATCCGCCGGTCAGGGCCAGGCTGTCGTCGGCGGGCAACCCGCTGCCGGCGGGGTCGGCGTAGCAGATGTCACCGGCGAGCAGCGTGAAGACCGGGCGCTGCGAGGCCATCTGCTGGGTGAGGGTCCGCGCCGGGGTCGGGTCGGTGCCGTTCGTGCCGGCCACCGGGTCGGCCGGGTTGTAGTAGTTGTTGTCGAACACGCTGCGTGGCCAGGTGCCGTTCGCGCCGGTGACGACGGCGGGGTCCTTGTTCCACGCGTACTTCGGGTCGGTCGGCGCGATGTTCGTGCCGACGTCCGCGAAGGCGGTGAACGTGAACGGTGCCGGCGCCTTCTGCGTCGTGCCGAGCGTGAGACGCGAGGGCGCGGTGGTGAAGTAGGCGTCGCCGGTCACGGTGCCGTCGGACAGCCGCACCCGGTAGTGGTACACCGAACCGGGCTTCAGGCCGCTCAACGTCGCCTTGACGTAGAACTGGTTGCCCACCGGCCCGTTCGGGATGGCGTACATCCCGACGAGGTTGACGATCTGCGCCGCGACCTTCGTCCCGTAGTGACCCGGCTGGTCACCGACGTCGACGAACGCGGTGAGACCGCGCGGCAACGTGCCCTGCGGCGAACTGAGCTGCGCGGTGACCTTCATGGCCTTGGTCGGGTCACCGGTGGCGTCGGACACCCACGACAGGTGACGGCCGGCGACGACGAGTCCGCTCGGGCCGCTCACACCGCCGCCCGCCGCGAACGCGGCCTTGGCGAACGGGAACTGGGTGAGGGCGATGGCCCCCGCCCCGCTCAGCGCGCCCTTGATCATGGTGCGGCGGCTGACCCGCTGACGTGACAGCAGGGTCGCGTTGTGGTCGGAGTACTCGTCGACGGTGAGCGGGTGGTCTGTGGGAGTCGGCACCTGCTCAGGATCTCTTCCGGACGAGACGATGTGGTGCGGGTTCTGAACGGGCGTATGGGACATCTCGCGAACACCGGGTGAACAGCCGGTGCGCGTCCGACACCGGGCGTCACACGTAACCGCTATCGTCCCGCAGAACACCGCGACCAGGAGGGGATGCATCGATGGCTGGGCCCACACCGCGCGACTCGGCCTCCGTGGCCGGCCGCGCGGTCGAACGCGACGAGCCCCCCCCGCCCCGCCCCACCGTGTTCGGGCCCCCCGGCGTCGATCCCGCGGGG
>CAXUNA010000413.1:0-4010 GCA_964252095.1 uncultured Jatrophihabitans sp.
GTGCCGGACTGGCTGCGCACCGACCCGACGGCCGCCCTCGAGGCGGCGCTCGGGCGCACGGTGCAGCTGGTGAACGACGCGGATCTCGCCGGCCTCGCCGAGGTGCACCTCGGCGCGGCCCGGGGTGCGCGGACCGCGATCCACCTCTCGGTGCGGGACGGATTCGGCAGCGCGTTCGTGGTCGACGGGCGGGTGACGACCGGCGCGGCCGGCATGACCGGCGAACTCGCCCACGTCCAGGTCGTGCCGGACGGACCGCTGTGCTCGTGCGGCAACCGCGGCTGCATCGCGACGCAGACCCGCTCGCCCAGCCTGGTGACGGCGCTGACCCTCCGCTACGGCCACGACGTGACCTTCGACGACATGGAGGCGCTGGTCGCGCACGAGGACGCACTCGCCGTGCGGTTCCTCACCGACCTCGGGCGGTTGGTGGGCGCCCCGCTCGCCACGGTCATCGGGTTCCTCGACCCCGACGTGCTCGTCGTCGACGGCCGGCTCGGGACCGCGGGCGGCCCGGTCCTCCGCGGGAGCACCGAGGTGCTGGCCCAGCGGGGCGCCCCGGCCGTGGGCGCCGCCACCCGGGGCGGCCCCGGCCGGTTCACCCGGCCGGGCCCGATCGGCGCGGGCATCGTCGGTGACGCGCTCGCCGCCGGCCGGGTCGCGGACGTCCTCCGGGTGACGACGACGCCTCCCCCACCCGGGCGGGTGGAGGAGGCGTCGGAGAACGTCGGCTAGGGGTCAGGCGCCGGCCGGAGCCGTCACCACCGCCCGGACCTGCAGGGCCGTCGTGGCCGACGAGGTCCCCACCTTGAACAGCCGGCTGCCGGTGCCCAGCACCCACGCCTGCCGACTCGTGGACCACGAGCTCAGCTGACGGGGCGCGACGTGCATCGTCACGGTCGCACTCGCCTTGGGAGCGAGGGTCACCCGCTGGAACTGGACGAGCTCGGTGCTGGTCTGCGTCACGTCGGACGGCACCTTGGCCGCCGGCCCCACGTAGACCTGCGGGACGTCGGAACCGGCGACGCTGCCGGTGTTCTTCACCGTCACCGTCACGTCGACACCGCCGTCGGTCGCGGGCGTCGCCTTCACCCCGCTGTACTTGAACGACGAGTACGAGAGGCCGAAGCCGAACGGGAAGGCCGCCGCGACGTCGTTGTCGGCGTTCCACCGGTAGCCGATGTCGAGGTTCTCACTCCACACGATCTGGCTGCCGGTGCCCACCGAGCGCTCCGGGTGACCACCGAACGGCGTCTGGGCGATGCTGCCCGGGAACGTGATCGGCAACTTGCCCGACGGATTCGCCTTGCCGAACAGCAGATCTGCCGTCGCCGAACCACCTTCCTGGCCCGGGTACCACATCTCGAGCACCGAGCGGACCGACCCCAGCCACGGCATCTTCACCGCGGCGTTGGAGTTCAGCACGACCACCGTGTTCGGGTTGGCCGCCGAGACCGCCTGGATCAGCGCGTCCTCGTTCGGACCGAGCGTGCCGACGTCACCGCCGGTCGTCGTGGTGTTGGCGTCGTCGACGAACACCACCGCGACGTTCGAACCCTGGGCCGCCGCCACCGCGTTCGCGATGTTCTGCTGCTGCGGTGCCCAGCCGAACCGGATGACCGGGGTCGGCGCGGTGTTGGCCGCCGGCCGGTAGGTCAGCGTGATCGGGTGCAGGCCCGCGGTCAGCGCCACGTCGGAACCGGAGTTGTCGAAGCCGAGGTACTGGCCGTTGACCGTCTGCCCGCCGGGGTAGGTGTTCGGCAGGATGGTCGACGGCGAGACCAGCGTCTGCGCCACGCCGTCGACGGTCAGGGCCGCCGTCGGAGCGGCTCCGGTGCGCCCGCCCTGCTGGAGACCGGGGTTGACACCCTGGTTGTACTGCGACGCGTCGCCGCTGAACGTACCGACCGAGCGCTGCAGCCACAGGCTGTAGGTGTCGGTGGTCGGCGCGTTGACGAACCCGCTCCAGGTGTAGGTGTGACCCCGCACCAGACCGGTCTGCTTGCCGTCGAACGTGGTGTCGACGCCGGTGCTCACGACGGTCCCGTTCGCGTCGGTCTCGACCCGCGTGAGGCCGGCCGTCGCGCCGGGCGCGTTGCCGGTGAACAGCGCGGTCGCCGGCACCTGGGTGCCGACCCGGTCGATGCCCGGTGCGTAGTTGACCACGGCGTTGCCCGCCTGCTGCTGCATCGCCTTGAGCGGGCTGACGGTGTTGCGGTCACCGAAGCCACGCGACCGCTCGCCGCCGGGAGCGGCGGGCATGAGGTCCGCGGTCGGTCCGACGACCGCGATCTTCTGGGTCTCGGCGGTCGTCAGCGGCAGCGTGCTGCGGTCGTTCTTGAGCAGCACGCCGGTCTGGTCGGCGAGCGTCCGGGCGAGCGAGATGCCGCCCTGCTTGTCGACCGCGGCCGGTCGCGCCGCGATCGGGGTGACGCCGGTCTTGGCGTCCTTGGGGTAGTTGTTGCTCTTCAGCAGACCGAACCGCTGGTACTGGTACAGGATCCGGGCGACCGCGATGTCGAGGGCCTGGGCGTACGTCGTGGAGTACGACGACGACGTCGGGTCGACGAGCGGCTTGAGCTGGGCCGGCAGCAGGTTGCCGGTCGCGAACTCCTGGTCCATGCCCGCGAGCAGGTCCGACACCGCCTTCGAGCCGCCGTAGTCCGAGGTCACGAAACCGGTGAAGCCCCACTGGCCCTTGAGGATGCCGTTGAGGGCGCCGGAGTTCGAGCAGGCGTAGTCGGGCTGGCTCTCGACGGGCGTGATCTGGAAGGACGCGTAGGAGCACATCACCGAGGAGACGCCGGCGTCCTTCACCGCCGCCTCGGGCGCGGCGAGGTAGAGCTCGTGGGCCGCCTCGTCGTTGACGATCGACGGGATGTTCTGGTTCTGGCCGTCGTAGAACGAGAAGTGCTTGACCTGCGAGAGCAGGCCGGTTCCCTGGACGGCGTTGATCTCCGACGCGGTCAGCTGACCGGCGAGGTAGGGGTCCTCACCGTAGGTCGTCATGTTGCGGGCCCAGGTGGGGAAGCGGGCGAGGTCGACCTGGGGGCCGTACACGAGGTCGACGTCGAGGGCGCGGCCCTCGGTGCCGACCGCCTTCCCGAACTGGCTCAGTGCCGTGCGGTCGAAGCTCGCCGCCAGACCGATGCGGCCGGGGTAGGCCGTCGCGTCCTTGTAGACGTTGATGCCCTGGGCGTCGGCCTCCCGGAAGTCGGGGATCCCGAGCCGCGGGACGCCGGTGATGATGCCGGCCTCGCCGTGCGGGTTCGGGTCGGTACCGCCGTGCACCAGTTGCAGCTTCTCGTCGACGGTGAGCTGGCCGAGCAGGTACTTCACGGTGGCCGTCATCGGCGCACCCGCGAGCTGCTTGGGCGAGGTCGTCGCCGCGGTGGCGGGGGCGACCAGGGCGACGCACGCGAGTGCGGCGGTCGCCGTGGTGAGGATCAACCGCGTCCGGCGTCGCCGCCTGCGGGTTGGACTGGGCAGCAGCATCGTTGCCTCTTCCCGTCCGGCGGGGCAGCCGGACACAGAGCTGGTGCCGCGCTCGGGCGGCAGGGAGGTTCCGGTACGAGGCGACCGGTGGGAGAAACGTAAGGACTGTGATTGAGGTCGTCAAGAACCAATAATGACCTTGTCATCAATTCGTTTCTGTTGTCAGTCCACAGAAGTGCTCTACGGTGACGCCATGCCCGCTCCCGAAGCCGCGTCCACCCGGCTCCATCGACTGGTGCGGGCCGAGGTGCTCGTCCGGTTGCGGCGTGGCCCGGCGAGTCGCCCGGAGCTCGAACGCGAACTCGGCTGGAGCCGCTCGGTGGTCGCGGCCGCCCTCGACCACCTCGCCGCGGTCTCCTCGACCAGGCCGCACCCTCGTGGCGCGGTACCCCGCGGCCGTGCTGGTGGGCGTGGACCTCGGACACGACCACATCGCGGTCGCGGTGTCCGACGGCGACCTGCGGATCACCGGCGAACGCCGGGTCGACTTCCCCGTCGACCGCGACGTCGACGCC
>CAXUNA010000414.1:0-3634 GCA_964252095.1 uncultured Jatrophihabitans sp.
GGGCGGCGCGGGCCCACAGCCGCCCGAGCGGCGCGAGGGCGGGGGGAGCCGCGGACGCGGCGGGGACGCCCGCCACCGGCAGGACCAGGGCGAGGGCGCCGAGCCGGGCCGCCGCGCGCACCGCCGTGCGGACCCGACGCCGGGCCGTCACCGTCACTTCCCCGCCGCGGCCGCGACCACGGTGCGGGCCCCCGCCACCGACAGCGTGGCGCCGGTGGTGAGCAGGGCGGCCCAGCCCGACGGGACCGGGACGACATCGCTCTGGGCGTACCCGAGCCGGGCCACGGCGTCGTCGTCACCCGAGCTCACCACCGGGAAGGCGGATCCGGTCTGGTCGACGAGGAAGACCGGTCCGTCCACGAGGTTCGCCGCGCCGATCGCGCGGATGAGGGCGCCCGCGCCCGGGTCGACGGTGGTGCTCGTGACGTTGTCGGCGGGGGGCGACCCGGGGGCGACGCCGAGCGAGACCGACGGCTTGGTCCCGCCGGTGCCCGCCGTCAGGATCGCGCACGCGGTCCGGTCGACAGCGGTCGGCACCACGGACGGCCACGCCTGCGGCGACACCGAGGGAGCCAGGGTCAGCCCGGAGAAGACCTGGCCCGCGATCTTCTGCGCGTCCTGGTCGCCGACCGTGCCGCCGAGGCGGTACATCGCCGCGGCGAACGGCTTGAGCGGTGCGATCCGGCCGCCGGACAGCAGCAGGTACTGCTGGTCGGGGTTCTCCTCGTCGGCGACGACCGACCCGACGCGGGCGGTCGCGGGCAGACCGGTCTGACCCGTGGGCGGGTCGCCCTTGCCGTCGACCGAGAACGGCGCGAGGTCCGGACCCGGTGCGAACAGGTTCACCCACGCCGCGGTGACCGAGTAGTCCGGCGCGGTGGCGAGCCCCAGGACGAGCTTCACGGAGTTCACGGACGCCGCCGGGATGAGGTACCGGATGCCGTTGTCGATGAGGTAGGTGACGGGTTGGGCGCCGCCGTCGACCCGGGCGACCACCGCCTGGTCGGTCACCGCCTTCGCGAGCGGCGTGCGGCTGATCGTCGTGGCGAGGCCCCGGGCCCGGCTCGTGCACGCCGTCCACCCGCTGTCGATCAGCCCGCTGGTGGTCGGCATCGCGTCGGGCGCGCCGATGATGCCGAGGGTCGCGCCGCGCTTGCTCTTGGTCAACTTGTCGGCCTTCGCCGAGACGACCTTGTAGTTCGACGGGATCAGCAGGCGGGCGCTCGCGGTGTTGATGACGGGGAACAGCGTGCCGTCGAGTGCGACGTACCGCGCGCCGGTGTCTTCGGCGATGACGAGCGAGTCCTGGTCCCAGCCGTCGGGGAGGGTGGGGGCGAGCAGGCCGGCCGCGAGCGCTCCCACGACGAGGATCGCCGAGAGCACGACCCCGCCGACCACGGCCCGCAGCGGCTTGCCGGGCTCGACCTCCCGCCCGCCGGGCGCACCGCTCACGAAGGCGGTGATCAGCCGTCGCCGGCTGAACGACTGTCCCTCGACCAGGTCCTTCTTCGATGCCACGTCGGTACGCCTTCGCCGTCAGTCGTCTGTCGTCAGTCGTCGGGTGGGATGTCAGGAGCGGATCAGGCCGATGATGCCCGCGGTGACCACCGCGAGCGGGAGCAGCGCGATCGTGCCGGTGAGTTCGAGGGCGTCGGCCAGCCGACCGAGCCGCACCCGGGGTTTGGGGGCGATCGAGACGACGGTGAGCACCGCCGCCGCGGCCACGGCGAGCACGACCACGATCGTCGGCCGCCAGTCCGGGTGCAGCAGCGCCGCGAGCACGCCGATCTCGACCAGGCCGAGCATGGCCGTCACCATCGTCGCGACCACCGCGGCGCGGGTGCGGGTCAGCCGGGCCCGCAGGATGGTCAGCCCGATGGCAACGGCGGCGAGGATCGTGCCGATGAGCCCGGTGGCGACCAGCACGGGCGTCATCGCCATGATCACCAGGCCGGTGGCCACCGCGAGACCGACGAGCAGCTCCTGCCCCTGCCGGGTGCGGGTGCCCACGCCCGCGGAGTCGATCGGCGGCTGGTCGGCGAAGATCTCCAGGTCGCTGCGCGGCGAGATCACCCGCAGCCGCGACGAGGAGGTCGCGAGCCAGGGCAGCGAGATGGCCGCCGCCACGACGATCGCCATCGTGATCGGGTAGACGCGGGCCGCGGGGAACTCGGCCACGTCGACCAGCAGGCCCGCGACCAGCAGCGAGGCCCCGAGGCCGAGGGGGGCCGCGAGCGGTCCGCGGTCGTCGCCGAGCACGAACACCCCGATCGCCGCCGCGACGACGAGTCCGAGACCCGCGAGGGCGGCCGGCAGGCCGACCACCGCGCCGTCGTCGACCGTCAACCCGGCGACGCCGCCGAACACGGTCGCGGTGAGGGTGACGGCGAGGGCCGAGGCGTGGTCGCCCCGCGCCCGGCTCACGACGGCGGCGGCGACGAGCAGCAGCACGGCGATCGCCCCGGCCAGGGCCACGGTCAGCAGGCCGCGGTCGTGCATGACGACCAGGCCGAGTGCTGCCGTGAGCAACAGTGCGACCGCCGTGCCGACCGCGGTCTGCGCGGCGTTGCGAGCCGTCCACGGTGCGAACTGACCCTCGACGACGTCGGCGACCGCCTCGACGACGTCGTCGTAGACCTTCGGGGCGACGACCCCGGCGCCGGACTCCAGCGAGAGGACGGAGCCGTCGTCGATCCCCTGCGCCTGCAGGCCGCGGTCGACGTCGACCGCCGACCCGTCGGCGCGGATCAGGCGGTAGCCGCCCCACACCGTCTCGGGGTCGAGCTGACCCAGTTCCCGGGCGAACTCGGGCACGAGCTCGGCGACCGGCACGCTGCCCGGCGCGCCGACGTCGAGTCGCCGGTCGCCCGCCGTGATCGTGACCCGGACGAGCGACCCGACCGGGGGAGGGGCGTGGTGGGTGACGGTCACGTGGAGCTCCTGGTGTCGGTGGAACTGAGGAACGCAGTCACGAGGCGGCCTGCCGGAGCACCGCGATGACGTCGGCCGCGAGCAACGCGGCCGGCAGGGCGAACACGACGCAGAACCCCTCGACGGTGTCGGCGATGCGGGAGAGCCGGAGCGAACGCCAACCGGAGTCGAGCGCGACCGACACCCCGATGACGCCGAGCGCCACCGCCACCAGCAGCACGACCGCCACGACGTCGCCGGCGTCGCCGACGAGGTGGGTGAGGTGCAGGCCGGTCTCCAGGGTGACGACCGCCGCGGTGCCGCGCAGGACGCGCTTGCCGAACCGGGCGCGCACCGTGCGGCCGGCGAGGCCGATGCCCCCGACCAGCAGGACGCCGTCGGCGAACAGGGCCCACCGGGCGAGGGTGTCCGGCAGCGCGGAGAACACGGCGATGCCGTAGCCGAACGTCACGAGCAGCGCGATCGTCACGGTGCCCGCGGTGACGATCCCGCTGGCGCGCAGGGTGATGAGCTCGACCGTTGCCTGGCGCAACGGTCGTCGGCGACGCCTGACCCCGGTGCGGGCCGCCCACGACGTGTTCGACAGCCGTTCGGTGTCGACCAGCTGTTCCTCGGGGACGTCGAGGGACAGCGCCGGCAGGGCCCGCATGATCAGCGGGGAAAGGCCGGCGAGGAGCAGCGGGCCGACGTAGGCGGGCCACGC
>CAXUNA010000414.1:3644-4003 GCA_964252095.1 uncultured Jatrophihabitans sp.
GGCCCGATTGATGCCGGGTCACGGGGGGGGGAGCAGCGGGGGCCGGCGTTGGGGGGGCCACGACAGGGTGATCGCGAGGGCGGCGACCACCGCGAGGGCACCGGCGCCGACGGCGGTCACGGTGATCCACGGGTCGAACACCCCCTGGCGGATCGCGGCGATCCGGCCCAGCATCGCGACGGCCGCCGCCACCAGCAGACCGGCCACGGCGGCGACGTCGAGCGAGACCTCGAGGCTCACGGCCAGCACGAAGGCGCCGCACCCGCCGGCGGTGGTGCCCGCGACCCGGCCCCACCGCGGCACCGCGCCGTCACCGGTGCGGGTGACCGCGACGACGCCCGCCAGGAGCAGGGCCGCGC
>CAXUNA010000415.1:0-4000 GCA_964252095.1 uncultured Jatrophihabitans sp.
GCCGGCCACCGGGCAGGGGCGGCGCCGACGTGCGCTCGCCGTGCCAGCCCGGCACGGTGCCGAACCGGTCGGAGGCGTCCTGCCACCCGTCGCGGAAGTGCGCGATCTCGTCGTGCGAGCGGCCGAGCAGGTTCCACCACATGACGATCTGCTCGGCGAACGGTTCGCCGCCGAGCAGCATCAGCCTCCCGGCGCCGCCGATCGCGAGCGAGCGACGGCCGGTGCCGAGGTACAGCAGCGAGCCGACCGGCAGGTCGACCCCGTCCACCGCGACACCGGCCTCGACGGCCACCGCCGCGTACTCGAAGTCCGTCTCCAGCGGCAGGACCGCACCGCCCGCCACCACGACGTCGAGGCCGACCAGCGGGGAATGGGTCGTGCCGGGCGACGTCACGCCGCCGAAGGTCCCGAGCACGACGCGCACGGTCGCGTCCTCGACGGTCACCGCGGGCAACGCGCCGTGGTGCTCGAACGCCGGTGTGACGTCGCGGGCGGCATCGGGCAGCGCGACCCACAACTGCGTGCCGTGCAACAGGGCGGGGTGCGGGACGGGCGACTGCTCGCTGTGCGAGATGCCGTGCCCGGCGGTCATCAGCCCGAGCGAGCCGGGCGTCACCACGACGTCGTGGCCGAGGCTGTCGCGGTGGTGCACCGTGCCCTCGAGCAGCCACGAGACCGTCTGCAGTCCGGTGTGCGGGTGCGGCGGGACCTGCATGCCGGGCGAGGCGCTGATGTCGTCGGGGCCGTAGTGGTCGAAGAAGCACCAGGCGCCGACCATCCGGCGCCCGAGCGTCGGCAGCACCCGCCGCACGTCGGTGCCGTCGCCCAGCGGTGCCTTCCGGCCTGCGACCAGGTCGAGCACCGGCCCGGTCGGCGTCTCGGCGAGGCCGCCTCGTCGGATCTCGGCCGGCGCCCGCTCCAGGTTCGACACCGCCGGCCCGCCTCAGTCGCTCTCGACCAGGTGGGTGCCCTCGAACTGCCCGAGTTCCTCGCGGTAGAACTCGAGCCGCTGGCGGTTGGGGCAGTGGATGTAGAGGGTGTCCTCGACGCCGGGGGCCGGGCCCAGGTAGTCGACGCCCTCGGCGTCGAACTTCTCCCGCAGTCGGGCGAAGTCGTCGGCGGGCGTCGAGAGGGCGAGGTGCTGCAGCGCCCCGATGGTCTCGGCGAACGGCTGGTGGTCGTGGCCGGGGAAGTCGAAGAACCCCAGCAGGTTCCCGTGTCCGAGGTCGAAGAAGAAGTGGCTGGAGCCCGCGTAGTCGCGGTTCTCCACCAGTTCGACGAGCGGGAAGCCGAGGAAGTCCTGGTAGAAGCGGATGGTCTCCTCGACGTCCCGGCAGACGAACGCCGCGTGGTGCACCCCGCGGGTGGGCGACCGTGGCCGCTCGGACGCCGGGTGCAGGTACTTCTCCCGCAACGCGGCCCGGCGCTCCCGGACGGCCTCGAGCTCGGCGCCTTCAGGCTGCGGCACTGACGTGTCCCCTCGTCGTCGTCGGCAGTGGGTTACAACCTAACCGGCGGCCAGGGTGTCCGGCACGGTGACGAGGCCCTGGAGGTAGCGGCGGTACCGACCGGTCAGCAGCGCCCGCTCGCCGTCGAGGACGACTGCCACCGTCCCGCCCCGCGCCGACAACTGCCGGGCGAGGAACGAGGTCCGGCCGAGCCGCTCGCACCAGTACCGCGCGAACTGCGAGTGGGCGGAGCCGGTGACGGGATCCTCGCCGATGCCCGCACCGGCACCGAAGAACCGCGAGACCACGTCGACGTCGCCGCTGCCGGGGGCCGTGACGACGATGCCCCGGACGTCGAACGCGCGCAGGGCCGACTGGTCGGGGTCGGCGTCCCGGACGGCCGCCTCGTCGGCCAGCACGAGGAAGACGTCGGTGGCGCGGTAGACGGCGAGCGGCTCGACGCCGACCGCGTCGACCAGGGCCGGTGAAACCGTTGTCTCCTGCAACTGTGCGGCCGGGAAGTCGAGCGTCACGGCGTCATCCCCCGCCCGCCGGGCGATCAGCCAGCCCGAGCGGGACCAGAAGGCGAGGGTCGAGGCCTCCGGGTGGACGTCGTCGAACAGCAGCCCGGCCGAGGCCAGGGTGGCGTGGCCGCAGAGGTCGACCTCGACCTCGGGCGTCCACCACCGCAGGTGGTAGGACGGCGCGTCGACCGGTGGCGCACCGGCGTCCGTCGGCAGGGACGGGTGCAGGAAGGCCGTCTCCGACAGGTTGTTCTCCAGCGCGATGGCCTGCGCGAGCTCGTCGGACGGCCACGGGTCACCGCCGGGGAGCAGCACCACGGCCGCCGGGTTGCCGGTGAAGGGGCCTTCGGTGAAGGCGTCGAGCTGGAAGAGGGGCAGGTCCACCCCGCCATCGTGCCGCGCGGGACAACCGGGATGTCCGGCGGTGGGTCAGCGGGTGACCTCGTAGTGCAGATGGGTGACACCGGGCGCCGCGACGGCCTCGACCAGCCGCAGCGCGACGTGCTCGGGCAGCGCCGGGAAGAACGGGCGGCCGCCCCCGAGCAGCACCGGCACCTGGTGCAGGACGACCTCGTCGACGAGACCCGCCGCCAGGGCCGCGACGGTGACCTCGCCACCCATGAGCGAGACGTCCTTCCCGCCCGCCTGGTCCCGCGCGACGGTGACGGCGTCCTCGATCCCGGTGGTGACGAACGTCTGCCGCTCGTGCACCTGCGGAGCCGGGCGGTGGCTCAACACCACGAGCGGGGCGGTCGGGTGCGGTGCCCCGCCGGTGGCCCAGCCGGAGTCGTCGTAGGTGGTGCGCCCGGCCAGGGACGCGCCCACGCGGCCGGCGATCGCGTCGAACACGCGGGCGCTCGGCCCGCTGAGGTGGAAGCCGTCGAACACGGCGCTCGGCGTCTCACCCTCGAAGAACCAGTCGAACAGCGCGGTGCCGTCGCCGAGCCCGCGGCCGGCGCCGGGGTCGCGCCCGGTGAGGTACCCGTCGACCGACACGGAGTGGGCGGTGAAGACCTTGCTCATCGCGTTCGTCCTCTCGGGAGTTCCTTCAGGAGACTCGCCGACCGTAGCAGCCGGAGTTCCTTCAGGGAACCCCGAGAGCTAGACTCCTGGCGTGCAGCGGACGGACTTCGGCGAGATGGCCTGCTCGATCGCCCGGACCCTCGACGTCATCGGCGAACCCTGGTCCCCGCTGGTGCTGCGCGACGTCTACGTCGGGCTCACGCGGTTCGAGCAGCTGCAGGCCGATCTCGGGATCTCGCGCAAGGTGCTCACCGAGCGGTTGAACCACCTCGTCGCGCACGGGGTGCTGGAACGACGCCCCTACGACTCCCGACCCCGCCACGAGTACGTGCTCACCGCGAAGGGCGCCGAGCTGGTCGACCTGCTCCTGGTGATGGTCGGCTGGGGCGACCGGTGGCTCGCGGGCGAGGCGGGTCCGCCGGTGCACTACCGCCACCACGCGTGCGGCGAGATCAGCCACGTCGACCTGCGGTGTGCGCACTGCGGGGAGTCGATGCACGCGGGCGACGTCGACGTCCTGCCCGGTCCGGGCGCAGCGGCCTGAGCGCCTGCGGTCAGCGCTGCGGGGGCCAGGTCTCGCCCCACTCGACGTCCTTGGCGCCGCGGTAGCGGGGCGCGGACCGGCCGATCCGGACCGGCTGCGCCGCACCGTCGGGCTCACAGACCCGCAGCTCGACCAGTCCCTTGCGCCGGGCGGGGCGGCGCAGGACCCGACCGGGCCGCGGCCCGACGCCCTCGCGCCCGAGCGCGACGTAGGAGTACTTCTCGTCCTCGTAGTTCTGGTCGACGCCCTTCACCTGCTGGTGCGCCGCCGACCGGGGGAGCCGCTGGCCGAAGTGGCACCAGTCCGATCGTGGCAGTGGGCAACGGTCGTCGTGCGGACACGGCGCGATCGTGTGGGCGCCGTCGGCCAGCAGGGCGTCGCGCGCGGCGAGCAGCCCGCGGTAGGCCTCGGCGCGTCCGGGCTCGAGGAGCAGGAGCACGCCGGTCGTGGCCGCCCAGAGT
>CAXUNA010000416.1:0-3999 GCA_964252095.1 uncultured Jatrophihabitans sp.
CTCACGCACCGGCGACGGGCGCGAGACCGGCGGCCCGGTGCGCCGCGGCCAGGAAGGCCCGGACGTGGCCGGGGTCGGCGTAGTAGTCGTCGCCGACTCCCTCGACCGCCCGGCGTCGGCCGTACTCGTAGAGCACGGCGAGCTTCCACTGTCCGGCCGCGACGTACCAGGCGAGCGCCTCGAGCGACCGGCCCGACGCCTCGGCGTAGCGCTCCGCGAGTTCGTCGCGGGTCGGCCAGCCGGGCTCCAGCACCGCGGTGGCGAACTCCGCCACCGGCGTCGGCGGCTCGCCCGCCACCGGCCACGACGACAACAGGTACCCGACGTCCCAGAGCGGGTCCCCGAGCGTCGACAGCTCCCAGTCGAGCACGGCCGCGACCCGCGCCGGCGGGCTCGGCACGAGCAGCAGGTTCCCGAGCCGGAAGTCGAGGTGGACGAGCCGGTGGTCGGACTCGGCGGGCACGGACGCCGCCAGCCAGGCGTCGATCTGGGCGAACGCCGGAGGAGCGGTGCCGTCGGGCCCGGCGACGAGACCGCGCAACCGTTGCACATGACGCGCGTTGAAACCCTCCGGCCGGCCGAATCCCCCGAGACCGCAGGCATCCGGGTCGACCCGGTGCAGCGCGACGAGGGTGTCCACCACCGCGTGCCCGAGCGCCCGGCGCACGTGTGGCCGGTCCAGCGGTGTCGGCGTCTGCGTGGTGACCACCGTGCCCGGCACGCAGGTCATGACGTAGCAGGGGACGTCGAAGACCTCGTCCGCCGCCGCGGTCGCGAGCACCTCGGGCACCGGCACCTCCGTGGCCCGCAACGCCTGCAGCACCCGGGCCTCCCGGAGCACGTCGTGAGCACCCCTGGGCAGCGGCGGGGGCGGCGGCCGGCGCACGACCGCCTGCCGGGCGCCGTCGCTCACGAGGAAGGTCAGGTTGGAGTGTCCGTCGCCGATGACCTCCACGTCGATGGGACCGTCGACGATCCCGTGGTGCGTGAGGAAACCGCCGAGTCGCTCGAGCTGTCCGAGCGGCCAGGTCCAGCTCACCGGGTCACCGACCGGCCGGTCGTCGCCCCGAGCGAACGGCCGCGAGATGGTCGAGGTAGGGGCCGGGGAAGTGGGTCTCGAACTGCCCGCCGCCCGCCTCGCCGTCGATCGTCACGGTGCAGCCGGCCTCCTGGATGACCGTCGCCAGCGGGTCGTGGGTGGGCAGCCGCACGCAGCTGAACGCGTCCATCTCCAGGTGGGTCGTGCCGCCCTCGACGTCGTGGAGGTCGGCCACCAACCGCTGCTGACACATCGCGTCGTCGTACTCGGCGTGGTGATCGATGGTGCTGACGGCAACGGTCCGGCCGTCGCCCCGGACGACGTAGCCCGCGAAACCCCACTCGCCGTACGCGATCCAGATCCAGCCGTTCACGATCCGGCCCGACGGCGTGTACGCGACGAACCACTTCCAGTGGTGCGGCACACCCCAGTCGCGCGTGCCCCAGGAGTGGTCGCGGTGGCCGAGCCGGTCGAACTCCACCCTCCGGCCACCGACGTCGACGGACCCCACCACCCGACCGGTCTGCTCGAAGCGGTTCTCGGCGAACCAGGCCGGCAGTCCGTCGGGGTTGCTGCGGTAGCTGAACGCGTCGTGGACGGCGGTGAAATCGAGGTCGATCGACATGTCCTCACCGCGGTAACGGATCGCGGACGTGCGGCGCAGTTCCGGTTGACTCACCGTCAACCCCTCGAACACGAACTCGTCGAGGTCGACGTCGTCACCGACCGTGCCGTGCCGCATCTCGGTGACGTCGGTGTCCTCGCCCCACACGACGACGTTGTAGCCGATGCGACCACGGTCGGACAGGTAGAGGTAGACCTGGAACCCGAGCTTCTCCTCGGGCACGACCAGTTCCCAGAACAACGAGTCGCGCATCCGGCCACCGGGCGCCGGGCGGTGCCTCCGGTCGTCGTCCGTGCCGTACCCCGGGTCCGGAACCGTTGCTGGCGGCATCATCACTCCCCCGTGAACCGTGGCGATCGGCGTTCCTTAAAGGCGGCGAGCGCCTCGGGCATGTCAGGGGTCCTGGTGAGCAGTGCCTGCCCGCGGTTCTCCAGCTCCATCGCGGCGCGGTACGAACCGATCTCGAGGTTGCGCTGGATGGCCCGCTTGGAGAACGTCACGCCGCTCGGGGAGTTCGTGGCCATCCGGGCGGCCAGCGCGAGCGCCTCGTCGAGCAGCGCCCCGGACGGGACCACCCGGTTGACGAGTCCGATCCGCAGGGCCTCCTCGGCCGCCATGACCCGTGCCGTGTACATGATCTCGGCCGCGCGGCCGGGTCCCACCAGCCTCGACAGGTTCCACGACGTCCCGAGCTCACCCGCCGACAGCCCGACCTTGACGAACGAGGCCGCGAACTTGGCCGTGGGCGCCGCGAGCCGGACGTCGGCGGACAGCGCCAACGCGAACCCGCCGCCGGTGGCGGGACCGTCGATCGCGGCGATCACCGGGAACGGGAGCGCCCGCAACGCCGCGATCCCACCGGTCGCGATCTCCTGGAACTTCAGGAAGTCGCGCACCCCCATCGTGGTGATGACGTCGAGTTCGGCGAGGTCGAATCCCGCGCAGAACGCGCGGTCGCCGGCGCCGGTGATCACGAGCGCCCGCGCGTGACTGTCACGCAGGGCGCGGGCGACGATCCCGTGCTCGTGGAACATCCGCACCGTCTGCGAGTTCATCCGGTCCGGCCGGTCGATCCGCATGACGACGACGTCGCCGTCGACGACCTCCAGCGACAGCGTCTCGAGTGCGGGCGGGTCGAACCGCAGGCGGCTCGTGCCCGGCGACGCGGTCATGAACCCGTGAAGACCGGCGCGCGCTTGGCCTTGAAGGCCTCGAGCGCCTCGACCATGTCCGACGTGCGGGTCAGCAGCGCCTGGCCACGGTTCTCGAGCTCCAGCGCCGCGGCGTACGAGCCGATCTCCATGTTCGCCTGCAGCGCGCGCTTGGACAGCTGGACGCCACCCGGGGAGTTCGAGCAAATCTGCGCGGCCATCGCCAGGGCCTCGGCGACCAGGTCGTCGGCCGCGACGACCCGGTTCAGCAGGCCGACGCGTTCCGCCTCCTCGGCGAGGATCTGCCGACCGGTGAAGGCGACCTCGGACGCCAGGGCCGGCCCGACGTACCGGGGCAGCAGCCAGGACGCGCCGAGGTCGCCGGCCGAGAGGCCGATCCGCGTGAACGCGGCGTTGAACTTCGACGCGGGGGTGCCGAGCCGGATGTCGGCGGCGAGCGCCAGCGACATCCCGCCACCGGCGGCGGCGCCGTTGACCGCGGCGATGACGGGGATGCGCATCTGCCGGATCGCCACGAGGCCGCGCGCCGCGATCTCCTGGCGCTCCACCATCGCCATCGGCGACAGGCCCGCGAGTTGGTCGGCGTCCGCGAGGTCGTACCCGGCACAGAAGGTACGGCCGGCCGGGTCCCCGGTCAGCACCATGACGCGCACGGTGTCGTCGTCGTCGAGCGTGTCGGCGAGCCGCTCGAGTTCGCGGAACATCGTCACGGTCATCGCGTTCGCCCGCTCGGGCCGCGACAGCGACGCGACGACGATCTGCTCGGTCGGCCACTCGACGCGGATGGTCTCGAGTTGGGCCAGGTCGTCACGGTGCATGCTGCAACTCTCCTCTGCGGAACGGACGGAATTCAGTCGAACCGGGGTGCGCGTTTCTCGAGGAACGCGGCGAGTCCTTCACGGGCCTCGCCGTGCTCGACCAGCACACGGATCTGCTCGACCTCGTAGGTCTTGCCGGCGGGGAGCGGGGTGTCGAAGGCCGCGTCCACGGTCCGGACGACCGCCAGTTGCGCCGGCAGCGACGCCTTCCGCAGCTCCGCGGCCAGCGCGAGCGCCGCCGCCTCCGCCCCACCGGCGTCGACCAGCCGGTCGACGAGCCCCATCGCGGCCGCCTCGGTGGCCGGCACCTGCCGGCCGGTGAGCATGAGGTCGAGCGCGTGACCC
>CAXUNA010000417.1:0-1809 GCA_964252095.1 uncultured Jatrophihabitans sp.
GGCGACCACTGCCCGTCGGGTGCGTCGCCGACCACCAGCCCGCCGTCCTGCCGGGCGTACGCCGTCACCAGCCGGTCGGTGTCGGCGGTCCAGAAGGCGGTGTCGGTCATGCCGAGCGGGGCGAACAGCCGGTCGGCGAACAGCTCGGCGAGCGGCATCCCGGCGGCCCGTGCCGCCAGCACGCCGGCGACCTGCGTCCCCGCGTTGTAGAGCCAGCGGTCCCCGGGCTGGGCCAGCAGCGGCAGCTCGGCGAGCCGGGCGAGCCAGGTGTCGGGATCCGGGAGGTGCGCCGGGGCCGGCGGGCCGAACACGCCCAACGACGCCTCCGCCGCGGCCGCCTGCACCGGCCAGGGCGGGTCGGCCGTGAACATCGCACCCTGCATGCCCAGGCCCCAGGTGAACGTCAGCAGTTCGCGGACGGTGGGCGGACGCTCGGCCGGCACGGTGTCGTCGAGATCGGACCCCGGGCTGACCAGCACGCGGCGGTCGGCGAGTTCGGGGAGCAACCGGTCGACCGGCTCGTCGAGGTCGACCGCACCGTCCGCCACGAGGGTCAGGACGACGGCCGCGGTCATCGGCTTGGTCATCGACGTGATGCGGAACAGGGCGTCCGGCGTGAGCTCGGGGCCGCCGAGGGTGCCGACGCCGGCGCAGCTGACGTGTTCGACGTCGCCGCGGGCGACCCCGACCACCGCGCCGGGGACGTCACCGGCGGCGACCGCCCGGCGGGTCACGGTGTCGACGCGGGCGGCCACCTCGGCGAAGGACGTCACCGGGACGACCCTGCCAGGCGTCGCCTCCCCGCGACACCCTCCGCGCTGCTCTACTCTCGAACACATGTTCTCTCCGGCCTCCGCCGGCGACCTCGCGTGGGACGCCGGCCTCGACGACGCCCAGCTCGCGGCGGTCACCCACGGCGTCACGCCGCTGGTGGTGGTGGCCGGCGCGGGCACCGGCAAGACCCGCACGCTGACCAGCCGTGTCGCCCGGTTGCTCGAGACCGGCGTGCGCCCGGAACGCCTGCTGCTGTTGACGTTCACACGTCGCGCGGCGTCGGACATGCTGGCCCGGGCAGCGGCGACCTGCGGTGACCCGTCGGCCGCGCGCCGGGTCTGGGGCGGCACGTTCCACGCCGTCGCCCACCGGGTGATCACCGAGTTCGCCGACGTGCTGGGGCTCCCGGAGGTGTCGGTGCTCGACCCGTCCGACGTCACCGACCTGCTCGACCTGCTGCGCGACGACCACGGCCTCACCGCCGCGTCCGGCGGGGGTTCGCAGCGGATGCCCCGGCCCGCCACCCTCGCCGACGTCTACTCGCGCTCGGTCAACACCGGCCGCCCCGTGCGGGCCGTGCTCGACACCGACTTCCCCTGGGTGAGCACCCACGCCGACGCCGTCACCGCGCTGCTGCGTGCCTACGTCACGCGCAAACGGGAGCGGGGGCTGCTCGACTTCGACGACCTGCTGCTGACCTGGCGGGCGCTGCTCGACCACCCGGCCACCGGTGACGTCCTGCGCGAGCGCTTCGACCACGTGCTGGTCGACGAGTACCAGGACGTCAACACCGTGCAGGTCGACATCGTCCGGCAGCTGTGCCCCGACGGCCGTGGCCTCACCGTGGTCGGTGACGACGCCCAGGCGGTGTACGGCTTCCGTGGCGCGGCGAGCGGGCACCTGCTGGAACTCGGCGAGCGGTGGCCGGACACCACGTTCGTCACCCTCGAACGCAACTTCCGCTCGCGGCAGCCGGTGCTCGACCTCGCCAACGTCGTCCGGCCGGGCGAGGGGGCGGGGCGGGTGGTGCTGCGC
>CAXUNA010000417.1:1819-3995 GCA_964252095.1 uncultured Jatrophihabitans sp.
CGGGGACGCGAGGGGTGCCGACGCCGCTCGGGGGGCCCGGCCGAGCCTGGTGCGCTGCCACGATCCCGCCGACGAGGCGCGGCGGGTGGTCGACGCCGTGCTCGCCGGTGTCGACGCCGGGGGGCAGCTGCGCGACCACGCGGTGCTCATGCGGTCGTCGCACCACAGTGACCTGCTGGAGATCGAGCTGACCAGCCGGCACGTGCCGTTCGTCAAGTACGGCGGCCTGAAGTTCCTCGAGGCCGCGCACGTGAAGGACTTCCTCGCCGCGCTGCGGGTCACGCACAACGTGCGCGACGAGGTCGCCTGGTTCCGGCTGCTCCGGCTCCACGACGGCATCGGGCCGGCACGGGCGAGAACGTTGCTCACGGCACTGATCACGGCGGCCGACTCCGACGGCGTCGCGGCCGACGACCTCAACGACGTCGTGGCGCAGGCCCCGGCCGCCGCCCGCACCGCCCTGTCCGAGACGCTGCTGGGCCTGTTCGACTCCCGCCGCACCACCCGCGTGGCCGACCAGGTCGCGGGGTGCATCGCGGTGGTGCGCCCGCTGGTCGCGGCCCGCTACGCCGATTCCCCCGCCCGCGTCGAGGATCTCGACCGGCTGGCCGAGGCGGCGGGCGTCGCGGCCGACCTCGCGGCGTACGTCGCCGAGCTCACCCTCGACCCGCCCGCGAGCACGAGCGACCACGCCACGCCACCGCACCTCGACGAGGACTTCCTGACGCTGTCCACCGTCCACTCGGCGAAGGGTCTGGAGTGGCCGAGCGTGCACGTGCTGCACGCGGTCGACGGGGCGTTCCCCTCGGACATGGCCCTCGGTGGCAGCAACGAGGGGATCGAGGAGGAGCAGCGGTTGTTCTACGTCGCGCTCACCCGCGCCCGCGACGACCTCGCCGTGTACACGCCGCTGCGGATGCCCCACCACCGCAAGGGCCGCGACGACAAGCACAGCTTCGCGCCGCAGTCGCGGTTCCTCACCGAGGAGGCGGTCGCGACCATGGCCGTCCGCCTGCCGCCGGTCCGCGAGGGTCGCCCCGCACCGCACGGGCTGGGCTCGACCCGGGTCGCCATCCCCACGCTCGACGCCCTGCTCGGCTGACGCCGCCACGCTCTCCGCACCGCCGCCCCTCACACCCAGCGCGGGACGACACCGAGGTCGAACGTCGGCGTGTGCCGGTCGGCGTGCACGGCGGCCAGGCGGGCCAACCAGCCGGCGATGCCGGCCGTGCCCTGCAGGAACCCCGGTTCGGGTGGCAGTTCCGACGGTGTGACGGTGTGCTCGGTGTTCGACCAGGTCGCGCCGCGCGGGGTGTGGATGGTGCGGGCGAGGACGTCCTCGGCGAGGACGTCGGCCCAGGCCAGCACGTCGGGATCGCCCGTCTGGTGGTACCGGTCCAGCACCATCGTCCCCACCCCCGCCGTCCCGCAGCACCGGGCGACGTTGTCCCAGAAGCCGGGTGTCACCCGGGCCGGCAACCCGCTGGCCCGCACGGCTTCGTAGCATCGTGCAACGGTTCTCGGCCAGCGCGCGTCGTCCGGATCGACGGCGGTGAGCAACTCGAACAGCCGGAGCGTGCCGGTCGGGCCGTGGCACCACCCGAACGAGACGGGCGGGCGGTGCGGGCTCGGTGGGATCGTGAGAGGAACACCCCAACCGTCGGAGGAACCACCCACGGCGAGCAGGGTCTCCGCCCCGCGCACGGCGCTCGCCAGGAGGTCCGGCCGGTCGAGCCGCGATCCCGCCAGCGCCAGCGCGTACGCGACGCCCGCGGTGCCGTGCGAGAAGTTCGGCATCAGGATCGGGTAGTCGGCGACCATCCGCCACTGCGGACCGTCGGGGCTGTCCTCGGCCGCGGCGACCAACCGCTCGGCGACCACCCCGGCCGCGTGCCGCGTGGCGGCGGTCGGTTCCGCGCCGAGCAGCGCGCCGAGCCGGCCGGCGTCACCCAGGATGACCTCGGTGTTAGACGCGGCGGACGGAACAGCGGCGCGCGCCGCGAGGCCGGCGACCACTGCGCGCTCGGCGGCCTGCGCCTCGGGATCGGATGCCGTCGCCGTCCAGGCGTGCAGGGCGGCCGCGGTTCCGGACCAGCCGACGAACAGGCTGTCGTCCTCGAGATCGGCGAGGTCGCCGAGCTGGCGCAGGACGCCGACGAGACCAGCCATGGCGACT
>CAXUNA010000418.1:0-3994 GCA_964252095.1 uncultured Jatrophihabitans sp.
CGCGACGCCCGGTGCCACAGCACCGGCGACGCCCGGCGCCTCCACCTCGGCGGCGGCCGGAGCGAACGGCGGCAGTTCGTCGGACGCCTCGCCGAGCACCGTCGACATCGACGCGATCTCGAACCCCGCCGGCGTGAGCAGGAGCGGGACGCCGTGGGCGACGATCGCCACGGTCGCGGTGCTCGTCGTCGCGGGCGCCGTGGGCGGCGGCTTCGCCTGGCGGCGGAAACGGGCGACGCCCTGACCCAGCTGCGGACCCCGGGAACCGCCGCGCCCTCGGACGCGGCGGCAGGCGCCGACCCCGAACCGTTGCGCCGTGCACCGAAGGGTCGGTCGCGGTTGTCCCGTGACCTGCACCCGATGGCCTGGTGGGTGTGGGCGATCGGCCTCGCCGCCGCCGCGACCCGCACCACGAATCCCCTGATCCTGCTGCTGGTCCTGGCCGCGGCCGCGGTGGTCGTCTCGGCGCGCCGGACCGAGGCCCCGTGGGCGCGGGCGTTCCGCTTCTACCTCGTGCTCGGCCTGTCCGTCATCGCGATCCGCGTGGTCTTCCGCATGCTGTTCGGAGGCGTCACCGGCGGCGGTGACGGCGGGGCGTCGGCGCACATCCTGTTCCGGCTGTGGGAGATCCCGCTGCCGGCGTGGATGGCGGGCGTCCACCTCGGCGGTGCGGTGACGGCCGAGAGCCTGCTCGGCGCGCTCTACGACGGCGTCCGGCTCGCGGTGCTGCTGTGCTGCATCGGCGCGGCCAACGCGCTCGCCAACCCCAAGCGGGCGCTACGGGCGATGCCCGGCGCGCTCTACGAGATCGGCGTCGCTCTGGTGGTCGCGATCTCGGTGGCGCCCCAACTGGTCGAGAGCCTGCAGCGGGTGCGTCGGGCGCGGAAGCTGCGCGGTGGTGGCGGGAAGGGGTTGCGCGCGGTGCGCAGCATCGCCATGCCGGTGCTGCAGGACGCCCTCGACCGGTCCCTGCTGCTGGCCGCGGCGATGGACAGTCGCGGGTACGGCCGGCGGGTGGCCGTGCCCGCCGCGGTCCGCCGTACCACGGGCGCGCTGCTCATCACGGGGCTGCTCGGGCTGTGCGTCGGCGCCTACGGGGTGCTCGACGGCACCGCGCCCGCCGCCCTCGGACTGCCGGCCCTGCTGGTCGGCGCGGTGCTGTGCGTCGGGGGCATCGCGCTCGGCGGGCGGCGGGTCGCGACCAGCACCTACCGGCCCGATCCGTGGCGCGCCGCGGAGTGGGCCGTGCTCGGCTGCGGCCTCGCCTGCGCCGTCATCATGATCGTGAGCTCCTCCTACGACTCGGCCGACCTCAACCCGTCGCTGTCACCGCTGACCTGGCCGACGTTGCCGCTGGTGCCGTTGCTCGCCGTCGTCATCGCCATACTGCCGGCCGTCCTGGCGCCGCCGCCGATGACGCCCGCCCGCCGGCGTCGCGCGGAGGTGGCCTCGTGATCCGGTTCGAGCGCGTGACGGTCACCTACGCCGACGCCCCTTCGCCCGCGCTGCGCGACGTCGACCTCACGGTCGAGGAGGGCGAGCTGTGTCTGGTCGTCGGTCCCACCGGCGCCGGCAAGTCCACCCTGCTCGGCGCGATCAACGGTCTCGTCCCGCACTTCACCGGCGGCACCCTAGCCGGCCGCGTGACGGTCGACGGCCGTGACACCTCGACCCACCACCCACGCGACCTCGCTGACGTCGTGGGCGTCGTCGGGCAGGACCCGCTCGCCGGGTTCGTCACCGACACCGTCGAGGAGGAACTGGCCTACGCGATGGAGCAGCTCGGGGTCGCGCCCGACGTCATGCGCACCCGCGTCGAGGAGACGCTCGACCTGCTCGGCCTCGCCGACCTGCGGCACCGGGCGCTGTCCGAGCTCTCCGGCGGCCAGCAGCAACGGGTCGCGATCGGGTCGGTGCTGACGGCCCACCCGCGCGTGCTGGTCCTCGACGAGCCGACGTCCTCGCTCGACCCGGTCGCCGCGGAGGAGGTGCTGGCCGCCATCACCCGGCTCGTGCACGACCTCGGCATCACCGCGGTGGTCGCAGAACACCGGCTCGAGCGGGTGGTGCAGTACGCCGACCGGGTGGTCGTGGTCGGTGCCGACGGCCGGGTGCGTGACGGCGATCCCGCCGGACTGATGCAGGATGCACCGGTCGCGCCGCCGGTCGTCCACCTCGGCCGGTTGGCCGGGTGGCAGCCGCTCCCCCTCTCGGTGCGCGACGCCCGCCGCCGGGCGCCCGCGCTGCGCGAACAGCTGGCCCCCGAACCCGCGGCCGTCGACCGCCCGGCAGCAGGTACGACCGCGCTCGCGGCCCGCCGGATCGTCGTCCGCTACGGCGAGGTCGTCGCCGTCCGGGGCGTCGACCTCGACCTGCACCACGGCGAGGTGTGCGCGCTGATGGGCCGCAACGGCGCCGGCAAGTCGTCGCTGCTGTGGGCCGTGCAGGGCTCGGGACGCCGCGACGGCGGCCGGGTCGACGTCGGCGGTTCCGACCCGGCCGCGCTGACCGCCGCGAAGGCACGCGCGCGGGTCGGACTGGTTCCGCAGACCCCCACCGACCTGCTGTACCTCGACAGCGTCGGGGCCGAGCTGACGCAGGCCGACCGCGAGACCGGCGGTACCGCGGGCGGCGCGGCCGCGCTGCTGGACCGGCTCAACCCCGGCATCGACCCCGCCGCCCACCCGCGCGACCTGTCCGAGGGGCAGAAACTCGCACTGGTGCTGGCGATCCAGCTGGCCGCGGCGCCCACGGTGGTCCTCCTCGACGAACCGACCCGCGGGCTGGACTACAACGCCAAGGGACGGCTGCGCGGCATCCTCGCCGACCTGGCCAAGCGCGGGCACGCGGTGGCCGTCTGCACCCACGACGTCGAGTTCGTTGCACTGTGCGCCGATCGCGTCATCGTCATGGCCGAGGGCGAGATCGTCGCCGACGGCCCCACCGCCTCGGTGATCGTCGCCTCGCCCGCGTTCGCCCCGCAGGTGGCGAAGATCCTGGCGCCCCTGCCCTACCTGACGGTCGAGCAGGTCGCCCGCTCACTCACCGCGGCGGCGGCGTCGTGAACGCCCGCGTCAACGCGGTGCGGCTCGGACCGCGCAGCACCGTGATGATCGTCATCGCGGGGTTCCTCGGGCTGGCGTCGTTCTTCTGGCCGTTCCTGCTCGACCCCACCCACTTCGGCCTGGCCGACACCGCGCCGCTGATGTTCGGCGTGCTGCTCATCCTGGTGCTGGCCGTGCTCATCGCGCAGATCTCCGAGGGCGGTATCGACAGCAAGGCCCTGGCGTTGCTGGGGGTCCTCTCGGCGGTCAACGCCGCCCTGCGCCCGCTCGGCGCCGGCACCGCGGGCATCGAGACCGTGTTCTTCCTGCTGGTGCTCGCCGGGCGCGTGCTCGGGCCCGGCTTCGGGTTCACCCTGGGGTGCACGAGCCTGTTCGCCTCCGCGTTGATCACCGGCGGGGTCGGCCCGTGGATGCCGTACCAGATGTTCGGGTGCGCGTTCGTCGGGCTGGGCGCGGGCCTGCTGCCGGCCGTACGGGGCCGGCTCGAGCTGGTCCTGCTCGCGGTCTACGGGATGTTCTCCGCGTTCCTGTTCGGGTTCCTGCTCAACCTGTCGTTCTGGCCGTTCGTGTCCGGCACCGAGACCTCGATCTCGTTCGTGCCGGGCGCGCCCACCCTCGAGAACTGGCACCGCTACCTGGTCTTCGACCTCACCACCTCGCTCGGCTGGGACACCGGCCGGGCCGTCACCAACCTCCTGACGATCCTCGTCGTCGGCCCCGCCGTGCTCGGTGCCCTGCGTCGGGCGTCGCGGCGGGCCGCGTTCCACACCGTCGGACGCTTCGACCCGTCCGGCGTCGTCACCACCGATTCCCGACCCACTGCTGACAGGACCCCAGTCTCATGAACCGCCGCCCCACCCGTCTGCTCGCGCTCGCCGGTCTGCTCGCCGCGGGCACCGCCGCCGCCTGCCTCGCCCCCGCTGCCACCG
>CAXUNA010000419.1:0-3992 GCA_964252095.1 uncultured Jatrophihabitans sp.
GGCGCGGGTTGTGCAGGAACCCGGTGAACCGCTCCGCGAGCCGGCGGGTCGCGGGGTGGTCGGGGGCGACGCCGTGACGGAGCAGGCCACCCGTCACCGGCAGCCGGTCGATCATCGTCACCTCGGCGCCGGCCACCCGCAGCAGCAGGTCGGCGGTGTAGTGCGCGGCGGGGCCGGTGCCGACCACCACGACGTCGAGCCGCGGCTGCCCCGGTGCGGGCGCCGCGGGGAAACGCAACGGCGTCGGCGCCCGTTCCGGTGCGGCCGCATCGGCGCGCTCGTAGAACTCCCGGTTGCGGATCGTGAACAGCTGCTGCGACGCGGGGAGCTTGTCCGCGGGGGCGATGGCGTCGACCGGGCAGGCGTCGACGCAGGCGCCGCAGTCGATGCAGGTCCGCGGATCGACGAACAACGTGGCGGTGGTGCCGAACCCGGGTTCGTCAGGTGTCGGGTGGATGCAATCGACGGGGCAGACGGACACGCACGAGGCGTCGCTGCAGCACCCGGAGGTGATGACGTGCGGCACTGACCTTCCTCAGATCATCTTCGCGGCGCGGTAGATCCGCACCGCGGGCGGGGTGAGCAGCCCGATCTCGCCGAGGAAGTCCATGAGGTGACGGCAGCTCGAGCGCAGCATCGCCGCGCGGTGGGTGTTGCCCCGGGCGACGCGGACCGCCTCGTCGGTGTCGAGCCCGGCCGCGGCGTACACCTTCGGCGAGACCATGTTGTCGACGATGATCTTGGCCGCGATCGCGATGACGACGCTGCTGGCGAGCCGGCGGGCGCGCCCGGCGCCCGCGAGCTGGTCGCGGATCTCGGCGCGGGCGAACTTCATGTGCCGCGACTCCTCGACCACGTGGATCTTGCTCGTGGTGCGGACCTCGGGAAGGACGTTCTCGCCGCGCATCCAGTCGCGCTGCATGACGTCGAGGACCTCCTCGGCCACGAGGATCGCCGCGAACGCCTGCTCCCCCTGCGCGAGGGTCTTGTAGACGCGGCCGAGCTCGACGGCCGGCCGCGACGGGAAGTACCCGGTGGCGTCAAGCTTCTGGCAGGTCTTGGCGAACATCGCCGAGTGCCGGCACTCGTCGGCGATCTCGGTGAGGGCGAAGCGGAACTCGTTCGTCGCGTGGTCCTTGCGGTACTCGTCACGCAGGATCATCTGCTGCAGGATCATCTCGAACCAGATGCCGGTGCTCATGACCGACGCCACCTCGTGGCGGGTCAGCGTGATGCGCTGCTGCTCGGTCATCCGGTCCCAGAGCGTGGTGCCGTACAGGGTCGACCACTCGGGGTTGAGGCCGTAAAGCGTCGGATCGAGCGGGGCGTCCCAGTCGATCTCGGCGTCGGGGTCGTAGGAGAGCGTCGCGGCGGACTCCAGCAGGCGACGGGTGGTGTCCTCGATCGCGGACAGGTCGTCGGGGACGTCCGCGAGCGTCGGGGCATCGGGCAGGACGGCGGTCATCGCTGGCCTCCAGGTGTCTGTGTCGGGTTGTCACTGTAACGACGTGTCACATGTAATACCCCGAGGTCGCCCGCGTCAACCCCGCCCGGTGCGGGAGAGTGGTCGGCATGGTCGACGACGACACGGTTCAGGCCCGGGTTGAGGCACTCCTCGCGGCGATGACGCCCGCGGAGAAGGCCGGTCAGCTGACGCAGCTGTTCTACTTCGGCGGGCTGTCCGACGGCGACGCCGCGCCCGACGACCTCCTGCCCTCCCAGCAGGGCGCGCTGGTCGAGGCGGCCCTGGCGCGCGGCGAGGTCGGATCGCTGCTGTTCGTCAACGACCCCGCCGAGACCAACCGGCTGCAGCGGCTCGCGGTCGAGGGCAACCCGCACGGCGTGCCGGTGCTGTTCGGCTACGACGTCATCCACGGTCTGCGCACGGTGTTCCCGGTGCCGATCGCGATGGCGGCCTCCTGGGACCCCGAGGTCGTCGAGGCCGGCCAGGTCGTCGCCGCCCGGGAGGCCCGGGCCGTGGGCATCCACTGGACCTTCGCGCCGATGGTCGACATCGCCCGCGACCCCCGGTGGGGCCGGATCGTCGAGGGCGCCGGCGAGGACCCGGTGCTGGGCGCGGCGATCGGGGCCGCGCAGGTCCGCGGGTTCCAGGGCGGGTCGGACGGCGTCACCGGTGACCCCGAGCGCGTCATCGCCGGCCCCAAGCACTTCGCGGGGTACGGCGCGGCCATCGGCGGCCGCGACTACGACGAGGCCGACATCTCCGACCACCAGCTGTGGAACGTCTACCTGCCTCCGTTCGAGGCGGCGATCGACGCCGGTGCCGGCAACATCATGACGGCCTACATGGACCTCAACGGCATCCCCGCCTCCGGCAACAGCTGGCTGTTCACCGAGGTCCTGCGGGACACCTTCGGCTTCGACGGCTTCGTGGTCTCCGACGCCAACGCCGTACGCAACCTGCTCACCCACGGCTTCGCCGAGGACCTCGCCGACGCCGGCGTGCGGGCCGTGACCGCGGGCACCGACATGGAGATGGCGATGGTCGACCCGGCCTTCGGTCACCTGCCCGCGGCACTGGAGAGCGGGACGCTCGACGCCGAGGTCCTCGACCGGGCCGTGCGGCGCGTGCTCACGGCGAAGGTGCGCCTCGGCCTGCTGGACGAGCCGTTCGTCGACGAGGAGCGGGCGGAGCAGGTGCTGGGTGACCCCGCGCACCGTGACGTCGCGCGGGTGGCCGCCGAGCGCAGTGCGGTGCTGCTGCGCAACGAGGGCGGGCTGCTGCCGCTCGACCCGGGATCGTTGCACAAGGTTGCGGTCTTCGGGCCCCTGGCCGACTCGCAGCGGGACATCCTCGGGCCGTGGGTGTTCGAGTACGACCTGGCCGAGACGGTGACGGTGGTCGCCGGCCTGCGGGCGAGGCTCGGCGACGCCGTCACCGTGGAGTACGCCACCGGGGTCCGACCGGTGGTACGTCCCACTCCGTCGATCTTCGACGCCCACGGCGGCAACAAGCCCGTCATCCCCGAAGGTTTCGACGACGAGGCCGAGCTCGCCGCGGCGGTCGCCCTGGCCGAGGACGCGGACGTCGCGGTCGTGGTGGTCGGCGAGTGGCAGAACATGGTCGGCGAGCAGGCGTCACGGTCGTCGTTGGAGCTGCCCGGACGGCAGCTGGAACTGCTGCAGGCGATGGTCGCCACCGGCACGCCGGTCGTGCTGCTCGTGCTGTCCGGTCGACCCGTCGACCTGCGGTGGGCCGCCGAGAACGTCCCGGCCGTGCTGCAGATCTGGTACCCGGGCACGCAGGGCGGCACCGCCGTGGCGAACCTGCTCGCCGGCGACGTCTCCCCCGGCGGCAAGCTGCCGTTCACCTGGCCGCGCTCGGTGGGGCAGGTGCCGATCGTCTACAGCCACACGATCTCGCACGAGCCCGAGAACCAGGGCCACCGGTACTGGGACGAGCCGAGCACCCCGCTGTACCCGTTCGGTCACGGGCTCTCGTACTCGTCGTTCTCCTACGCCGACGTCACGCTCGACCGGGCCTCGATCGGACCGGATGACACTGCAACGGTCTCGGTGACCGTGACGAACACCGGAGCCCGCCCGGCCGACGAGGTCGTCCAGCTCTACGTCCACCAGCGGTTCGGCACCGCCTCGCGACCGGTGCGTGAGCTCAAGGGGTTCGAGCGGGTCGCGCTCGACGCCGGGGAATCGCGGACGCTGACCTTCCCGCTCGGGCGCGAACAGCTGGGTTACTGGAACGCCGGGGTGCGCGACCGGGTCCTGGATGCGACGGTGGTGGACGTCGGGGCGGGTGGCGACTCGACGGCACCGTTCACCGCCACCCTCACTGTGGAGGCCTGAACATGGACAAGAGCAAGATCCTGACGATCATCGGCCTCATCGCGATCATCTGGGTCGCCGTGGCGGTGATCGGGCTGGTCGTCAAGGGACTGATCTGGCTGTTCATCATCGGCCTGATCCTCTTCGCCCTCACCGCGTTGTTCGGCGGCGCCCGCTCCCGCCGCTGA
>CAXUNA010000420.1:0-3991 GCA_964252095.1 uncultured Jatrophihabitans sp.
ACGAAGCCCGGCTGCCACGAGACGTCGACGACCTGGTCGAACCGGCGCCCCGCCAGCGCGTCGTACGCGTCCGGTCGCGAGCGGTCACACCGCACCAGCTCGGCGCCCGCCGCCACCCCGCCGCTCTCGCCGCGCGCGAGGCACGTGACGGTGTGCCCGCGGGCCAGCGCCTGCGCCGCGATCTCCCGACCCAGCCACTGGGTGCCGCCGAGTACCAGAACGTCCATGCGCCCAGCTCACCCCGAGGCGACCGCGACGGCAAGCCGTCACGCGCGGGGCGTAACACCTGCCCGGGAGGTCAGTCGCGGCGGTGGCGCTGCAGCGTGAACTTCTCGAACGCCTGGAGCTGGCCGTAGGGCCCGGTGACCTCCCAGTACGTCACGGCGAGGCTGGTGAGGGCGCCGGGCTCGGCACCGGGGTCGACCGTGAACGAGGCGAAGCCGTAGGACTGCGCGGCGTCGCGGCTGGCCGACCACCCCGCGGGCTCCGTGACGTAGACCGGCGGTCGCTTGCCGGTGACCGGGTCGGGCTCGCCGACCGCCGTGATCACCCGGCAGACCGGCGGCGTCGTGAGCAGCTGGTTCGACGGCGCCGAGGTGCCGCCGCCACCGATGACCATGTGGACGGTGCCGAGCTCGGTGTTCACCGTGCGGGTGTTGCTCGTACGCGGGATCGGGGTCAGGGTCGCGTTCTGCTTCTGCCCCCGGATCGCGTGCGAACGCTCGTAGTGGTGTTCGTGGCCGCACACGACGAGGTCGACGCCGTACTCGTCGAACAAGGGCACCCACTCCTGTCGGACACCGAGGTCGGCGCCGTTGAACTGGTCGGCGGTGCTGATGACGACCTGGTGCATGCACACCACGATCCAGTCGATGCCGCGGTTCGCCCGCGTGGCCTTGAGTTCCTGCTCCAGCCAGGCCTTCTGCGCGCCCTGGGAGTAACCCCGCACGTAGCTGTTGCCACCGTCCTGGTAGCAGACGTCGTCGTTGTTGAGGCTGATGAAGCGCACACCGCCGACCGTGAACGCGTACCAGAGCCCGGCGGTGTCAGCGGTCTGGCCCGCCACGGGCGGGGTCGAGAAGTAGGTCTGGTAGGCCCGGAACCCGAACGGCCCGTTGCCGAGCTCGTTCTCGTGGTTGCCCGCCGACGGCATCCATGGCCGGTACCGCGCGCTGCGAGTGTTGTTCTCCCAGAAGTCCGACCAGGTGCGCACGCGGTCGTTCGCCAGGTTGGCGTAGCAGAGGTCGCCGTTGAACAGGTGCAGCAGCGGCGCGACCCGCTCGACGGCCGCGGTGGTGTCACCCGCCGCGGGCGCACCGAGGTTGTCGTTGACGTACGGCGGGTTCGGGATGGTGACGCCCGCGGGCGGGACGTAGCGGCGCCCGAGGGTGGGCGTGCCCTGGTCGCCGAAGCTGGTGAACGTGAACGCGGCCCGCCCCTTCGGAGCCGTGCGGAACGAACCCAGCTGCGGCTGGGCGCCGACGTGCGTCGCGGCGTAGACGTAGTCGGTGTCCGGCGCCAGACCGGTGATCTTGGCGTGGTGGGCGTAGACGATCTGACCGGACTTGGCATCGGTGTACGCGACAACACTCGCCGCGACACTGCGCTGCTTGCTCTGGCCGTTGACCGCCACGAACACCCGCGGGTCACGCACCGGCTGCAGCGCGTGCCAACTGACCGTGACCTGGGACGACGCGTCGGCGCCGAACTGCAGGTGCAGGCCCTGCACGCGGGGGGTGCTGACGGGGTCTCCCGGGTGGCCCGGGAACGGGGGGGCGGCCGGTGCGGCGGGCGCGGGAGCGGCATCGGCGGCGGGCAGACCGACGGTCGCCGCGACCGATCCGACGGCGGCGACCGCACCGGCCGCGGCCAGCAGACTGCGGCGGGTGACGGGATGGGCGTGCAGGGATTCCTCGCTGTTCACAGCACGATCGTGGGCCGCGCGGGCACGCGCCCGACACCCGTCACCGACGAACAGTCGCCGACGGCGGGGTGAACATCGGGTCAGGACACCGGAGAGTCCCCGGTGCGCCCGTGCCCACCTCCGGGACGAACTGCGGGAGGACCCGGATCCCGGGCCCGGTGCACGCGGGCAGGGTCGTCGCCATGACCGCCACGCTGACCCGTCCGCCACACCCCCACGTCCTCACGGTGCCGAGCGCCCGACGGTGGGCGCTCGCCGGCGGGCTGTGGGCGTGGGGTTTCGCCGCGGTGCACGGGTACTGGGCCGCCGGTGGTCGCGTCGGCGTGCCGCGCGGCACCCCGGAGATCTGGCAGCGTCCCGCGTTCCTCGCCTACGACCTCACGGCGGCCACGGTGCTGCTGGCAGCCGGCGCGGTGGCGATGCTGCTCGCCACCCCGACGGGGGGCGGCCGGCGGCGGCTGTTCCTCGTCCACCTGGCGCTGGTCGGCGGGGCGGCCGCGTTGCTGCGCGGCGGCCTCGGCCTGGTCCAGGACCTGACCGGCGCCATCACCGGCGACGCCGTGCACCCCGTCAGCGCGCTGGTCGACGGCTGGTTCACCGTCGCCGGCGCCCTGTTCGTCGTCGTGGCGCTGCGGCTGCGCGAGACGGCGTGGGTGGTCACTCGACGCCGATCATGACCTCCGTCGACTTCACCAGCGCGGTGACGGGGCCACCGACGGTGAGGCCGAGGTCCTCCACGGCGTCTTTCGTGATCGACGCGGTGATCTGCTGACCGCCGTCCAGGTCGACCTTGACGATCGCCATCACCGAGCCGATGTCGATGGCGGCGACGGTGCCGGTCAGCTGGTTGCGGGTGGAAAGGCGCACGGGTACTCCTCGGTCGACGGCGGATCGGCGCCGACGGTAGCCAGGTGCAACGGGGTACGCGAACTGCGCCGGAGTCACGGCGGAAGGGGGCGGCGAGCTCCGCAGCAGCGGCGGTCTGCGACCCGCGGACATGACACCGCCCGCGGACCGGTGATCCGCGGGCGGTGTGGTGCCGGAACAGGTCAGACGAGCTCGAACGCCGTCAACTCCGCGTCGGTGAGCAGCCGCGACCGGATGAGGAACCGCACGCCCTCGGGGGCCTCGACCGAGAACCCGCTGCCGCGACCCTTGACGACGTCGACGGTGAGGTGGGTGTGCTTCCAGTACTCGTACTGCGACACCGACATGAAGAAGTCGATCTTCTTCTCGATGCCGGGAACCTGCAGCTCACCGAGCCGGATGTCCTGGGCGCCCGTCCGGAACTCGCCGTCGGGGTAGCACATCGGCGCCGAACCGTCGCAGCAGCCACCGGACTGGTGGAACATCAACGGCCCGTGCCGGGCGGTCAGCTTGGTGAGCAGTTCCGCCGCGGCCGGGGTCAGGTCGACCCGGGCCGCCACCTCGCCCGCGGGTGGGGTCGGCAGATCCGCGGTGACCTCCACCGGAGGAACGTCGACGACCCCACCCACGAACGCTGTGTCACTCATGACTCGAACCTACGCCGGTTTCCTCGTCCGCCTCAGAAGAATCCGAGCTTGTCGGGCGAGTAGGACACCAGCAGGTTCTTGGTCTGCTGGTAGTGGTCGAGCATCATCTTGTGGTTCTCGCGACCGACGCCGGACTGCTTGTAGCCACCGAACGCGGCGTGCGCCGGGTACTGGTGGTAGCAGTTCGTCCAGACGCGGCCGGCCTTGATCTCGCGGCCCGAGCGGTACGCCTGCGACCCGTCACGCGACCACACGCCGGCACCGAGGCCGTAGAGGGTGTCGTTGGCGATCTTCAGCGCGTCGGCCTCGTCGTCGAAACGCGTGAGCGAGACGACCGGTCCGAAGATCTCCTCCTGGAAGATCCGCATCGAGTTGTTGCCCTCGAACACCGTCGGCTGCACGTAGTAGCCGCCGGCGAGGTCGCCGTCGAGCTGTACGCGCTCGCCACCGGTGAGGACCTTCGCGCCCTCCTGCTTGCCGATGTCGATGTAGGACAGGATCTTCTCGAGCTGGTCGTTGCTCGCCTGCGCGCCGATCATGGTGTCGGTGTCGA
>CAXUNA010000421.1:0-3987 GCA_964252095.1 uncultured Jatrophihabitans sp.
GCCGTAGCCGCCGCCGGCGTCGCCGAGCAGGTAGCCCCATCCGCCGGCGCGGGCCTGCTCGCCCGCCCGGGTGCGGCCCCACGCGGCCGACCCCGTGCCCGAGATGACCACCACGCCCTCGTCGAGACCGGCCGCCGCGAGCACCAGTTCGGTGTCGTGCACGACGTGCACCGGCACGCCGGGCAGCCGTCGTTCGAGCACCTCCCCCAGCCGCCGCCGCGCCTCGTCGGACTCGGCGCCCGCCGCGCCGGCGCAGACGGCGTCGATCCGTGCGGCGGGATCACCCGCCACCAGGTCGTCGACCAGCAGGTCGAGCTCGCGGGCCGCGGCCGCGATCCCGATCGACGACGGGTTCGCCGCCCCGCGCACGGACTCCGCCAGCACCACCCCGCCGCTGCTGCGCACACCGTGGGTCTTGGACCCGCCGACGTCGATGCCCACCACCACTGGCGCCGCGCCGGGAACCGCGGTCACTTGACCGAACCGGCGGTGAGACCCCGCACGAGGTGCCGCTCGATGACGGCGAACAGCACGACCACCGGCACGATCGCGATGAGCGAGGCGGCGAACAGCTGGTCCCAGTGCTGCGTGTAGCCCGTGACGTAGGAGTTGATGCCGACGGTCAGGGGCTTCTTGGCGTCGTCCTGCATCAAGGTCAGGGCGACGACGTACTCGTTCCACGCGGCGATGAAGGTGAACACCGTGGCCGTCACCAACCCCGGGCGGGTGAGCGGCAGGACCACCCGCCACAGCGCACCGACCCGGCCGCAGCCGTCGAGGTGGGCGGCCTCCTCGATCTCGGTGGGGATGGAGGACATGAACCCGTGCAGGATCCAGATCGCGAACGCCAGGTTGAACGCGGAGTTGGTGAGGATGATCGCGAGGTAGGTGTTGACGAGGTTCAGCTCGAAGAACTCGCGGTAGATCCCCACCACCAGCGCGGTCGGCGAGAACATCTGCGTGACCAGCACGAGCAGCAGGAACACCGCCCGCCCGGGGAACCGGAACCGGGACGTCGCGTACGCCGCCGGCACCGACACCACGAGCACGACGACGGTCGACGCCGCCGCCACGACCAGCGAGGTCTCCAGCCAGTGCAGGAACCGGCCGTCGCCGAGCACGGTGCCGAACGTGCCGAACTGCCAGTGCCGCGGGAGCAGACTCGGCGGCGAGGCGAGCACGTCGGAGCTCGGCCGGAGCGCGTCGAGCAGCATCACGAGGTACGGCCACAGGAAGAACACCGCGACGAGCAGGCCGACGAACGGCAGCACGAAGCGCCGCGCCCGCCGCCAGCCGCGTGCACGGTGCAACGGTCCGGAGCCGGGGGCGGTCGGAGTCAGGCCGACCGGTCGCTCGGTGACAGCGGTCATGAGCGCACCGCGTCCTTCCAGCGCACCAACCGGAGGTACACCAGCACCACCAGCAGGATCAGCACGACGTTGAACACGCTCGCGGCGGCCGACATCCCCACGCTGCGGTCGGCGCTCTTGAACGCCAGCTTGTACGCGAAGGTGATCGACGTGTCATGGGTGAAGCCGGGGTTGCGGTCGTTGAGGGTGTACACGATCGGGAACGAGTTGAAGACGTAGATCGCGTTGAGCACCACGGCGATCATCAGCGGTTCACGCAGCAGCGGCAGCGTCACGTGGCGGTAGACCTGCCACGGGCCGGCCCCGTCGATCCGGGCCGCCTCGACGACGTCGTCCGGCACGGCCGCGAGCCCGGCCAGGAACACGTACGCGGTGAACGGCAGCGACACGAAGACGCCGACGGCGATCATCGACGGCATGACGAACCGGTCGTCACCCAGGAAGTCGACGGGGCGGCCGATCACGTGCAGGTCGAGCAACGCCTGGTCGACGATGCCGTGGTCGTAGTCGAGCAGCAGCGTGAACAACCGGGCCGTGATCACCAGCGACGCCGCCCACGGCACGATGACCGCCCACCGCACCAGCCGGCGCCCGAAGAACTCCTTGGAGAGGAACTGCGCGAGCGCCAGGCCGACGACGATCGTGAGGGCCACCACGACCACGACCCAGATCACGGTGTTGCGCAGGACGCCGCCGAGGTCGTCCCCGGTCAGCACGTCACGGTAGTTGTGCGCGCCCGCCGAGCCCTGCCGCAACCCGGTGATCGAGTAGTCCGAGAGGGAGGCCCGCACCAGTTCGTACGCCGGCACCAGCACGACGAGCGCGATCAGCACCAGCGCCGGCGCGATCCACGGCAGGGCGCCGAGCAGACCCAGCCGGTTGCGGTCACGCCGGCGCCGCGGCCGGACCGCCGGGGCGGCCGGGGGCGCCACGGTGTCAGCCACCCGATGTGGCCTGCTTCTGCAGGGCGTCCAACACCTGCTGCGGACTGCCGGAGGCGGCGACGGCGGCACCGAGTTGCTGTTGCACCGCGAGCTTGACGGTGTCCCACTTCGGGTCGTCGGTGGGCGTCAGTTTGGTGTTGGCGAGGTTCTGCAGGTACACGGACAGGCTGGTGTCGGACTGGAAGGTCTGCACGCCGGACTTCGTGACCGGCAGGAAGCCCTCCTGCTTGATGAAGGTGTTCACCTGGTCCGGCTGGTAGTACAGGTCGTAGAACGCCTTGACCGCGTCCTGGTTCCCCGACTTCTTGAAGGCCATGAGGTAGTCGGTGACGCCGTAGCTGGCGGGTGCGCCGCCGTTGTTGGTCGGCATCGGCGCGATGCCGTACCGGACCTTGGCGTCCTTGTCGAGCTGCGCCTGCAGCGGCGAGAAACCGACGATCATGCCGGCCTTGCCGGAGGTGAACAGCGGGAACGCACCGTCGGTCCGGTTGGTCTTGCCGGGGTTGTTCTGGGTGACCTTGTCGGTGACCGCGAGCTTCTTGAGGAACTCGAGCGTCTGCACGTTCTGGGCGGAGTTGATCGACCACGCCCCGTCGGTCTTCCAGTTGCCGCCGTTGTTGAAGGCCCAGATCGAGAACTCGGCCTGCGACTCCTCGGGCCCGAGTGGCTCGGCGTACCCGATGGTGCCGTTGCCCAGCGCGGTGACGGCCTTCGCGTCCTGCTCGAACTCGTCCCACGTCGTCGGGGGCTTGCTGATGCCCGCCTGCTGGAACAGTGCCGTGTTGTAGAACAGGGCGCGCGA
Source organism: uncultured Jatrophihabitans sp. (assembly GCA_964252095.1). Lineage (GTDB taxonomy): Bacteria > Actinomycetota > Actinomycetes > Mycobacteriales > Jatrophihabitantaceae > CAXUNA01. Next base: position 3,117 of record CAXUNA010000421.1, read on the forward strand.
CGACGAGAGGTCGGGCATGCCGTAGAGCTTGCCGTCGTAGGTGCCGCTCGTGACGAAGTTCGGCAGCAGGTCGGACTTCACGTCGCTCGAGAGCACGTCGTCGGAGCTGTAGAGCAGCCCGTCCTTCGCGTAGCTGGCGTACGCGTTGAGGTTGAGGATGTCCGGCGGGTTGTTGTTCTGGATCATCGTGCTGCTCTGCTGGTCGATGTCGTTCCAGCTGACGACCTGCACGTCCAGGGTGTTGCCGGTCTTGTCGTGGTAGGTCTTGGCGAACGCGTCCCAGAACGACTGGGTCTTGTCGGAGTACTCGGCGGCGACGAGCTTGATCGTCGTCTTCCCGCCACTGTCACTGCCGCTGCTCGCGCCGGTTCCCCCGCCGCAGGCGGTCAGTCCGACCGCGAGCACGAGCGCTCCTGTCGTGGTGGCCAAGCGTGTGCGTCGCATGCGGCTCCCCTGGTGTGGCGTGCGGCCGTCCGTCCGGTTGGTTTGTAAGGCTTACATGCGAACCGGGCGCGCACAAGGCCGCGGGCAGGACGAATGTGCCGGGGAGCGGCGGTTCTTCAGAATGCGACGTGCAGTGAGCGTGAGAGCACGACCGCCGCCGCTCCCCGCACCGCCGTGTGGTCGTCGGCGTCGGCGAAGCGGATCTGCACCCGGCTGCCCGGGTGGTCGAAGGTGCGCGCGCGGACGTCGTCCTCGATCGCGCGGCGCACCGCTTCGCCGCCCTCGACCGGTGCACCGTGCACCACGAACAACCCGAGCCCGAGGGTGTGCTGCACGTTCACGATCCCCAACGAGACGTTGGTGACGTACTCGGCGAGCAGGGCCGCCGCGGCGACGTCGTCCGGCCGCGCGGCGAGCTTGGCGACCG
>CAXUNA010000422.1:0-3985 GCA_964252095.1 uncultured Jatrophihabitans sp.
CCGAGTGGCTGCTCGGCGAGGTCGAGGTGACCACGGCCGCGATCGCCGCCAGCTCGTCCGCGGCCGAGACCCGCCGGGTCCACCGGGGGTTCGGGATCGGGCCGGCGGGAGACGGTCGGTACCGGGGCGTGGTGCCGGCGGCGAGCGTGTCCGAGGACCGGTCCGTCCCGTCGACGCTCGCGGAGTTCCGCACGCAGCTGCGGGTGTGCGCCGGTACCGACTTCGGCGCGCACTCCCCGCGCTGGCTGTCCCGCTTCACCGATGCGACGCGGCTCGCCGAGCACTACCGGGTCGGCCGGGTGCTGCTGGCCGGGGACGCCGCGCACGTCCACCCGCCGCTCGGTGGACAGGGCCTCAACCTCGGCATCCAGGACGCCTTCAACCTCGGCTGGAAGCTCGCCGCCGAGATCCGCGGCTGGGCCCCGGACGGGCTGCTCGACACCTATGCCGCCGAGCGTCGCCCGGTGGCCGAGCAGGTCCTCGCCCTCACCCGCGCCCAGAGCGAACTGCTCGCGCCCGGACCGGGCCCGGCGGCCGTGCGCCGGCTGCTCACGGAACTGCTGGACCTCGACGACGTCAGCCGCTTCCTGGCCGCGCGGGTCACCGCCCTCGGGATCCGCTACGACGTCGGCGCCGGCCCGGAGCCGCTCGGTCGTCGGCTCCGTGACCTGCCGCTCGCCGATGCCCGGTTGTACGAGCTCACCCGCACCGGTCGTGGGGTGCTGCTCGACCGCACCGGCGGGTTGTCCGTGACGGGCTGGGCGGACCGGGTCGACCACGTCGTCGACCCCGCGGCCGGGCTGCCCGCCCCCGGGGTCCTGCTCCGCCCCGACGGCCACATCGTCTGGCTCGGGACGGATCAGCCGGACCTGCTGGACCGCCTGCCGACCTGGTTCGGTCCCGCGGATCCGGTCCGGGTCAGCGCGTCTCGACCGTGACGTAGTCGATCAGCATCGGGTGCCCCGGCTCGGTCGCCGCGGTGGGGGTCGCCCCGCCCGCCACGCCGTTCGGGAAGGCGCCGCCGATCGCGAGGTCGAGCAGGACGTAGATGCCGTGCCCGGTGGTGTCCTGCCAGGTCTGGGCGTCGAACTGCGAGGCGTCGACCGTGAAGTACTGCTGGTCGTCGACGTACCAACGGATCTGCTCCGGCGAGGTGCTCCGGTCCCACTCGACGGCGTAGGTGTGCCAGTTGCCGGTACAGGTGCTGGTCGGGCAGGCGGTGTTGCCGCCGCGGCCGGTGCCCTCGTTGCAGGGGCCGCCGGGTGAGACGCCGCAGTGCAACGTCCCGTAGGCGAGGTTCTGACCGTTGACGTCCTCGAGCACGTCGATCTCACCGACGCCCGGCCACTGGCCGCCGGTACGCAGCGGCTGGCCGAGCGACCAGAACGCGGGCCAGTACCCGGCCGCCGCGGCGCCGGTGACGTCGGGCAGCTCGATGCGCGACTCCAGCCGCAGCACTCCGCCCGCCGGCGGCTGGAAGTCGTCACGGTTGGTCTCGAGCCGGCCGGACGTCCAGGTGCCGTCGGCGTCGCGCCGCGGCGTGATGGCGAGTTCGCTGCTGCCCGTGAGCGAGACGTTGGCCGGGTCGTCGGTCGTGGTCTCGATCTCGCCGGTGCCGTAGTCGGTGCCGAGGTCGAAGCGCCAGTTCTCCGCGGACGGCAGTTGGCCGGCCGGGCCGTCGAAGTCGTCGCGCCAGACCGTGTTCCAGTCGGCGGCGGCCGCGGACGGACCGGTCGCGACGAACGCGACCAGACCGCCGGCGGCGACAGCTGCGACGACGAGCAGGCGGGCGAGGTGGTCGGCGGTGCGGGGCATCGTTGCTCCTTCGTCGGTCAGTGGGGGTCGTTGACGGTGATCGTGAGCCGGTTCGGGTTCCCGGACTGGACCTTGCCCTCGACGTCGACGCCGCCCGAGGTGTGGACGTCGTCGTACGGGAAGGCGTAACCGAGCCCGCCGATCTCGACGTCGTGCAGGATCCGCGCGTAGTGGTTGGTGTGCGCCTCGCCGTAGTACGGCGTGGTCGACGGCTGGTTCGCGGAATCGAGCAGCGTGCTGCGGTTGAACCCGGCGGCGAGCCGGGCGGAGAGGTTGCCCATCTCGTCGTTGGCGGTGGTGAACGGGGCGGTCGAGCACGAGAAGATCGCCGCCGTCGAGGGTTTCGTGAAGCTTCCGACGCCGTCGAACACCAGCTGGTCGCCCGCGACCCGGCCGCTGACCGGACCCCACGTGTACTGGGTGTCGACGACGAGGTCCTCGTTCGCGTACTTCGCCCACACCCGGTCGACGTAGTCGTCGAAGTAACCCCCGAACTTGTCGGCGCCGGACAGGTTGGGGCTCAGCACCCGCAGCGGGTTGCCGCCGCCGTCGGTGACGATGAGCTGGTCCCACGGCGCGCCGTCGGCCGCGGCCTGCGAACGCAGACCGTTGCACAGAGCAGCAAGGCCGCCGCCGGGGAGGCCGCCGACGTGCTGGCCGTCGTCGAGGTCCAGCGCGATCGGCAGTGCGGCGAAGTCGACGAAGCTGGTGTTGGCGAAGATCTGTGAGGCGTCGTAGGTGAATTCGCAGAACCCCCAGGCCAGCCCGCTGTTCGGGTCGTTCGGGTTGGCCGCCGACGGCATGACGATGCCGGGCGGGTCACCCGGGTTGAGCGCGAACGTCAACGGCTGGTCCAACGAGAACGAGAAGCGGCCGCCGCCCAGGCGCGGGATGGTGATCGACGTGGTGCCCGTGACCGGGATGGCGATGTCGGCTCCGACCGGAGCTCCGGGGCCGGACGGCGACGCGGGGTGGAAGACGGTGTGACCGTCGCTCTGCAGGAAGGCGGGCCGGCCGTTCGAGAGGTCGGTGCCGCTGACGACGCAGTAGAGCGTGCCCGCGCCGCTGTTGTTCACGAGGTCGACCGCGAGCGTCGAGGCGGTGTCGGCCGAGGCCCGGCGGGCGGGGAGGACGGCGGTCTCGAGCAGGGCGGGCGCGGCGAGCAGGGCGGCGGCCGAACCGAGGAAGGCCCTTCGCGACATGGTCATTCTCATGCACCCCCGCTGAAGTCGGCGAACTGCGTACTGAACTGCCAGGACGACTGCGACAGGCCGCTGCAGCTCGGTGACGCGTACGTCTGCCCGGCGCAGGTGCCGTTGTCACGCCCGGCCGACCAGAACGCCAGCTGCTTCACCCCGTGCGACTGCGCGAAGGAGATCACGGTGTCGGCGTCGGCCTCACCGAAGATCTCGCCCTGACTGTCGTTCTGCCCGATCATCGGGGTGATCCCGACCATCGCCCAGTACTCCGCGTCGCTCCGGCCCGGGAAGACCTCGCGCAACTGGTCGACCAGTGCGGTGGCGGCCGACGTGGCCGCGCCGCCCATGTCGGGGTTCGCGGTGCCGTAGTCCATCGTCATCATGTTGACCACGTCGACGCGCACCCCGTTCGAGGCGGCGTTGCTCAGCAGGTCGATGCCGGGCTGGGTCAGCGCGGACGGCAGCACCGGCAGCGTGTATGACACCCGGAGACCGGGGTTCGCCGATTCGAGCCCGGCGATCGCCTTGTTCCGGCGGTCGACCGTGGCACTGTCGCTCAGTGCGCCGCCCTCGACGTCGAAGTCGATGTGGGTGAGCTGGTAGGCGTCGACCACCCGCTGGTACTGCGCCTGCAGCGCCTCGGGGGTGGTGCACGACGCCGCCGGTTCCTGGCCGTTCGCCCCGCCGACGGAGATGGCGACGTCGCCGCCCTCGGCCCGCAGTGACGCGATGTCGTCGGCCATGAACCCCGAGTCGATCGCGGTGTACCTGCTCCACCCGGCCGAACAGTCCCCACCGACGTCCAGCACGAACGCCAGCGTCCAGAACCTGTTGCCGGACGCGTCGGCGGCGGCGGTGAGGTCGAACTGCGGGTACAGGCTGATGTCCACGTACGGCGCCGCGTAGTGGGCGGGCCAGGCGATGCCGCCGGCGGCCGTCGCGGCCGGGGTCGGCCGGGCCTGGGCGGGTAC
>CAXUNA010000423.1:0-3982 GCA_964252095.1 uncultured Jatrophihabitans sp.
GGTCCTGCCGTTGGCGGGCGTCCCGGCCGCGTCCGCTGCTCCACGCGCCCTCGCGCCGATCGGGCGGCTGTCGGCCCTCGCCGACGACGCCTGCGACCAGAAGGCGCCGAAGCTGATCGACCAGGACCCGCCCGGCCTGTTGCTGCTGGGCGCCGACGCCGCGAACAAGGTGGCGACCGGCAAGGGCGTCGTCGTCGCGGTGGTCGACTCCGGCGTCGCCGCCGGCAACATCCACTTCCGCGCCGGCGGGTTGCTCCCCGGCCGGGACGTGTCGCAGGCGCGGACGGCCAACGGTCTCACCGACGTCGGGGGCCACGGCACCGCCGTCGCCGGCGAGATCGCGGCCCGCCCGGTCACGGGCTCGAAGGTGCGCGGCCTCGCGCCGGAGGCGGAGATCCTGCCGATCCGCGTGTACACCAAGGAAGCGGCCGACATCCAGCAGGGCGACAAGCAGTACCCGCCCACCGTGGCGGGCATCGGCGCCGGCATCTTCACCGCGGCCCAGCTGCACGCGAAGATCATCAACGTCTCGATGAGCACGACCGAGGACGATCCCTACCTCCGCAGCGCGGTCGCGTTCGCGACGTCGCAGGGGGCGCTGGTGGTGGCAAGCGCCGGCAACCGGGACAAGAGCGAGGACAAGAGCAACACCCCGCGCTACCCGGCGGCGTACCCCGGCGTGCTGGCGGTGTCCGCCACCGACAACAACGGCGTCGTCACCGACGACTCGATCCACGGCTCGTACGTCGGCGTCGCGGCGCCCGGGGTCGACATCACGACGACGTACTACGCCTCCGGCGACTGCATCTTCGCGACCGACGCCGAGTCGACCAGCTACGCGACGGCGTACGTCTCGGCGGCGGCCGCCCTCGTCGCCCAGGCCCACCCGACGGAGACTCCCGCCCAGTGGCGGTACCGCCTCGAGGTCACCGCGCAGCGGGCCCGGCCGGACACCCGCGACGACGACGCCGGCTGGGGCATCATCCGGCCGTACGAGGCACTGACGTTCGTCTCGGACGGCACCGCGGTCGGGCCGCCGGACCCGTCGGTGAAGGCCCACGCCACACCGTCACCGGTGGCTCAGCAGGTCGACCCGGGCGTGCGCCACGTCGCCGACACCACCGCCCGCGACCAGACGCTGTGGCTCACCCTCGGCGGGGTGGTCGCCGTGCTCGCACTGGCGCTCGGGGCACTGCTGCGCCGCGACCGGAAGAGCCGGGTCAGGCCGGCGGAGAAGACACCTGCCGGCGTGCGCTGACGAACGCGTCGACGCACCGGTCGACGTCGGCGTCGGAGTGCGCGGCCGACAGCTGCACCCGGATGCGGGCCTTCCCGCGCGGGACCACGGGGAACGAGAACGCGACCACGTACACGCCCTCGGCCAGCATGAGGTCGGCGACCTCGGCCGCGAGGCGGGCGCCGTCGTCACCGGGGAACATCACCGGCACGATCGGGTGCTCGCCGGGCAGCAGCTCGAAGCCGGCCGCCGTCATCGCCGCCCGGAAGCGGGCCGCGTTGCGCGTGAGGGTCTCGCGGCCCTGCGCCGACCCCGACGCGATGCGCACGGCGGCGCGCGACCCGGCGACGACGCTCGGCGCCACCGCGTTGGAGAACAGGTACGGGCGGGCCCGTTGGCGCAGCAGGTCGACGATCTCCTGCCGCCCGCTGACGTAGCCGCCCGACGCTCCCCCGAGCGCCTTGCCCAGGGTTCCGGTCACGACGTCGACACGGTTGACCACCCCACCGCGCTCGGGAGTCCCCGCACCGGTCGCGCCGACGAACCCCACGGCGTGCGAGTCGTCGACCATCACCATCGCGCCGTACCGGTCGGCGAGGTCGCAGATCTCGCCGAGCGGGGCGAAGAAGCCGTCCATCGAGAAGACGCCGTCCGTGACGACCAGGACGGTGCGTGCAGATTCCGTTGCCTTCTGCAACTGTTGCTCGAGGTCGGCCATGTCCTGGTTGCGGTACCGGAACCGCTGCGCCTTCGAGAGCCGGACGCCGTCGATGATGCTGGCGTGGTTGAGCTCGTCGGAGATCACGGCGTCCTCGGCGCCGAGCAGCGTCTCGAACACACCGCCGTTGGCGTCGAAGCAGGACGAGAACAGGATGGTGTCCTCGGTGCCGAGAAAGGCCGAGAGTTCCCGCTCGAGATCGCGGTGCTGGGTCTGCGTGCCGCAGATGAACCGCACGCTCGCCATGCCGAAACCCCACTCGTCGAGCGCACCGCGCGCCGCCGCGAGCACGTCGGGGTGGTCGGCGAGACCCAGGTAGTTGTTGGCGCAGAAGTTCAGCACGTCGCGCCCCGCGGTGGCGACGTGGGCCGACTGCGGGGAGTCGATCAGCCGCTCGCGCTTGGTGAGCCCCGCCGCGTCGATCTCCGCGAGGGTGTCGACGTACCGTTGCCGCGTCGTTGCACTGTACAACTGTCTGCGCTCCTCAGTCCCAGGTCATGACGACCTTGCCGCCGGTGCCCGAGGCAGCGGTGGCGAAGGCCTTCTCCCACTCGGTGAACGGGAAACGGTCGGTGACGACGCTCGCGATCGCCGCAGTGAGCGTCGCACTGGAGGTGAGCATGGCACTCATCGCGTACCAGGTCTCGTACATCTCGCGGCCGTAGATGCCTTTCAGCGTGATCATGTGGCTCACGACCCGCGCCCAGTCGATGTCGATCGGTGCACTGGGCAACCCGAGCAGGGCGGCGCGGCCACCGTGGTTGAGGTTGGCGATCATCTCGGGCAGCGCGGAGGGGTGTCCCGACATCTCGAGCCCGACGTCGAAGCCCTCGCGCATCCCCAGCCGTCGTTGTGCTTCGCCCACCTCACTCGGGCGGACCGCGAGGTCGACCCCGACGCCGCGGGCCAGTTCCAGCCGCTGCTCGCGCACGTCGGTGATCACGACGAAGCGCGCGCCGACGTGCCGCGCGACCGCCGCGGCCATGACCCCGATCGGGCCGGCGCCGGTGATGAGCACGTCCTCGCCGGCGAGCGGGAACGAGAGCGCGGTGTGGACGGCGTTGCCGAACGGGTCGAACACCGCGCCGAGGTCCGGATCGAACCCCTCGGGCAGGACCCACACGTTGCTCTCCGGCAGCACGACCAGTTCGGCGAACGCACCGTCGCGGTCGACGCCGAGGTTCGACGTGCGGATGCACATGTGGCGACGCCCGGCTCGACAGTTGCGGCACGTCCCGCAGACCACGTGCCCCTCGCCGGACACCAGGTCACCGGGCCGGACGTCGCGCACGGCGTCGCCCACCTCGACCACGGTCCCGCTGAACTCGTGCCCCGGCACCAGCGGCGCGTCGACGGCGCCCGCGGCCCACTCGTCCCAGCGTTCGATGTGCAGGTCCGTGCCGCAGATCCCGGTGCGCCGCACGCGGATGAGCACCTCGTCGCGGCCGGGTGCGGGGTCCGGCCGGTCGACCAGCGTGAACCCGGGACCGGCGGGTTCCTTCCAGAGCGCCTTCACCGCGGCCGGCTCAGGCGGTGTCGCCGAGCAGGGCGTCGACGAACTGCTCGGGGTCGAAGGGGGCGAGGTCGTCGGGCCCCTCACCGAGACCGATGAGCTTGACGGGCACCCCGAGCTCGCGTTGCACGCTGATGACGATGCCGCCCTTCGCGGTGCCGTCGAGCTTGGTGAGCACGATGCCGGTGACGTCGACGACCTCGGTGAACACCCGAGCCTGCATGAGGCCGTTCTGGCCGGTGGTGGCGTCGAGGACGAGCAGCGTCTCGTCGACGGGCGCCTGCTTCTCGACCACCCGCTTGACCTTGCCGAGCTCGTCCATGAGGCCGACCTTGGTGTGCAGGCGGCCCGCGGTGTCGAGCAGCACGGTGTCGACCCGGCGCTCGATCCCCTGCTTCACGGTGTCGAACCCGACGCTCGCCGGGTCGCCGCCCTCGGGGCCGCGCACGGTCTCGGCGCCGACGCGCTCGCCCCAGGTCTGCAGCTGGTCGGCCGCGGCCGCACCGTGCTGCTC
>CAXUNA010000424.1:0-3979 GCA_964252095.1 uncultured Jatrophihabitans sp.
GCTCTCGCCGGCGTACTGCTCGACACAGCCCGCGCCACCGCAGCCGCACGCCGGGCCCAGCGGGTCGACCACGACGTGGCCGAACTCCCCCGCGAGCCCGTGGCCGCCGCGGAAGACCTCGCCGCCCAGCACCAGGCCGGACCCGACGCCGACCTCGCCCGACACGAACACGAAGTCGACGCGCAGACCGGCGTCGCGGTGGGCGAGCGCGGCGAGGTTGGCGTCGTTGTCGACCGTGACGGGCAGACCCGTGCGGGCCGCGAGCAGTTCCCGCACGTCGACGCCGTTGAAGTGCTGCAGGTTCGGGGCGTTGCGGACCACGCCGTGGCCGTCCACCTGACCCGCGATCGCGATGCCGAGGCCCGCGACCGGTGCACCGGGCCGCAGGTCCTCGACCATCGCCGCCACCCGGTCGAGCACCTCGGCGGGGCGACTGTCGTGCAGGTCCTGCGAGGTGCGCAGGCGGGCGACCACCCGGTTGTCGAGGGTCACGGCGGTGACGGCGAGGACGTCGGCGTCGATCTCGACCCCGATCCCGACCGGCGCCCCGGGCGAGATCCGCAGGGGGCTGCCGGGACGGCCCGGTCGCCCGGTGACGGCCGCGGCCCCGAGGTCCTCCACGACGTCGGCCGCCGTGAGTTCGTCGACCAGCGTCGACACGGTGGCACGGGTGAGCCCGGTGATCGACGCGAGCTGCGCGCGCGAGCGGGGGTCCTCGCTGTGCCGCGCGATCGCGGTGAGCACCAGCGACGCGTTGTGCCCTCGGACGTCGACCGCACCGGCCGGTGCGGTGCGGGGCGGCGTCGAGATCACGTGCGTGAGGATGTCACCGGTGGGCGGTCAGGTCGCGGACCGCCGCGTAGTGCTCGCGGATCGCCGGGACCTCGTCGGCCACGTACTCCTCGGCCGCCGTGGCGCCCATCGCGGGCCAGACCGGCGGCTCGTCGCCACCGACGAGCACCCAGGAGGCCTGCCGCGCGGCACCGTCGGCGACGTACTCCCCCGGCGGCGGGACGGAGACCGGCAGCCCGAAGACCTCCGGGGCGATCCGGCGGACCGCCTCGGACTTCGCGCCGCCACCGACCAGCAGCAGCCGGGTCGCCTCGACGCCGATGCCGACCATCGCGTCGAGACCGTCGGCGAGACCGCACAGCATGCCCTCGACCGCGGCGCGCGCCAGGTGCTGCGGCGTGGCGGTCGACAGCTGCAGGCCGTGGATCGCCCCGAGGGCGTCGGGCTTGTTGGGCGTCCGCTCGCCCTCGAGGTACGGCACCACGACCAGGCCACCGGCACCGGCGGGCGCGCTGAGGGCGAGATCGGACAGCTGCTCGATCGGCACCTGCACGATCGCTGCCGCGGCGTCGAGCACCCGCGCGGCGTTGAGGGTGACGGCGAGGGGGAGGAACCGCCCGGTGGCGTCGGCGAATCCGGCGACCGCACCGGACGTGTCCTGGGTGGGAGTGTTGCTCACTGCACCGACCACGCCCGACGTCCCGATCGAGAGCATGACGTCACCGGGACCGGCCTGGACGCCGAGCGCCGCAGCGGCGTTGTCGCCGGTGCCGGGCGCGAGGCTCGCGCCGGTGAAGGCCTGCCCGATGTCCTGCGAAGGTCCGGCGACCTGCGGCAGGCGGGGTGTGCTGCCCAGGGCGAGCTCGAGCAGATCGTTGCGGTAGGCACCGGTCTGCGGGGACCAGTAGCCGGTGCCGCTGGCGTCGCCGCGGTCGGTCCACAGTTCGTCCAGCGGCGGGAGCTCGTCGCTGCCGAGAGCCCGGCGCAGCCGCCAGGTCAGCCAGTCGTGCGGGAGGCAGACGGCCGCGACCTTCGCCGCGTTCTCGGGTTCGTGGTCGCGCAGCCAGCGCAGCTTGGTGGCGGTGATGCTCGCGACCGGCACGGTGCCGACGGCCTCGGCCCACGCCGCCGGCCCGCCGAGTTCGCGGATGAGGTCGTCGGCCGCGCCCGCCGAACGGGTGTCGTTCCACAGCAGGGCCTTGCGGATGACGTGTCCCGACTCGTCGAGGCAGACCATGCCGTGCTGCTGACCGCCCACGCCGATGGCCGCGACGTCCTCGAGCCCGCCGGCCTGCGCGACCGCCTCGCCCAAGGCATCCCACCAGGCCTGCGGGTCCACCTCGGTGCCGTCGGGGTGCTTCGCGCGCCCCTCCCGGACGAGGACGCCGGTCTCGGCGTCACGGATCACGACCTTGCACGACTGGGTCGACGAGTCGACCCCCGCCACCAGCGTCATGACTCCCTCTTCCCCCGGATCACGATTTTGCGAGATCTGGCGTCACACCGACGCCAGATCTCGCAGGATCGTGAACTCACTTGTCGCCGAGCAGGTGACGGTAGGCGAGCCGGTTGAGCTTGGCGAAGCCGAGGCCCTTCGCCCCGACGCCGACGGCGTCGAAGTCCTCCCACGCGCTGGTGTCGGTCGCGAGCTCGCGGTAGGACTCGCCGGGCGAGAGCGTCGGCGTCGACAGCTCGCCGACCTTGGCCTCGGCGAGCGCTTCCTGCACGGCGGGGTCGGCGCGGAAGGCGTCGGTCCGCTCCTTGAGCAACAGGTAGCTCTCCATGTTGGCGGCCGCGGACTCCCAGACGCCGTCGATGTCCTCGGTGCGGTAGGGCTTGTAGTCGAAGTGGCGCGGACCGTCGTACGCCGGGCCGCCGCCGGGCGCGCCGTGCTCGAGCAGGTCGACCAGCGAGAACGCGTTGAACACGTCGCCCCAGCCGAACACGAGGTCCTGGTCGAACTTGATCCCGCGCTGGCCGTTGAGGTCGATGTGGAACAGCTTGCCGGCCCACAGCGCCTGCGCGATGCCGTGCGCGAAGTTCAGCCCGGCCATCTGCTCGTGGCCGGTCTCGGGGTTCACGCCGACGATGTCGCCGTGCTCGAGCCCGGCGATGAACGACAGTGCGTGGCCGAGCGTCGGGAGCAGGATGTCGCCCCGGGGCTCGTTCGGCTTGGGCTCGATGGCGAACCGGATGCCGTAGCCCTTGTCCTTGACGTACTGCGCGAGCATGTCGATGCCCTCGCGGTAGCGGTCGAGGGCGGCCTGGATGTCCTTGGCGGCGTCGGACTCCGAGCCCTCGCGCCCGCCCCAGAAGACGAACGTCTCGGCGCCGAGCTGCGCTGCCAGGTCGAGGTTGCGCATGACCTTGCGCAGCGCGTACCGCCGGACCGAACGGTCGTTGGCGGTGAACCCGCCGTCCTTGAACACCGGCTGGGTGAACAGGTTGGTGGTGATCATCGGGACGCTGATGCCGGTCTCGGCCAGTGCCGCGGTGAACTTCTCGATGATCGCGTCGCGCTCGGACTCGCTCGAGCCGAACGGCACGAGGTCGTCGTCGTGGAAGGTGATGCCGTTCGCGCCGAGCTCGTCGAGGCGGTGGACGGCCTCGACCGGGTCGAGGACCGGCCGGGTCGCCTCGCCGAACGGGTCACGTCCGGCGTATCCGACTGTCCACAGCCCGAAGCTGAAGCGGTCGCTCTTGGTCGGGGTCGGGGCCACGGTGCCTCCATCGATTTGTCAGATGACTGAACTAATGGAGTGACCCTAGCGAACCGACCCGCCCCGGTCCATCCCCGGCCGACCACCTCTCGCGCGATCAGGTCCCGGTGGTGAGGTCGTACAGGGTGGAGCTGCCGACGGTCCGGGCGGTGAAGGTCGAGGTGACCCACTGCTGGATGGCGTAGGCGTCCGACGTCGTGGAGTCGGTCGAGCCGATGAAGCCGTTCGACGCCACGTACCAGTGCACCTGCCCGTCCGCGACCAGCTGCTGGAACGCGGCGAGCGTGATCGCGGGGTCGGTGCCGTTGTAGCCACCGAGCGCCATCACCGGGACGTCGGCGCCGAGTTGCAGCGACGCCGCCTCGTTGTCGCCGGTGACGGCCGCCGCCCACGTGTAGGACGACGCGTCCTGCTGCAACGCCGTGACGGTCGCGGCGTCGACCGTCGTGGCGCCACCGAGTCCGTTG
>CAXUNA010000425.1:0-3968 GCA_964252095.1 uncultured Jatrophihabitans sp.
TAACTGCTGATCCGGCTGGACACGCCCGCCTCGACCACGCAGCTCGTCGGCGCCACCGGGTTCGGCCTCGGCACGGTCGGCGACCACCTGAAGGTCCTGCGCGACGCGGGTTTCGTGGTACGCGGCCGCGCCGGCCGATCCGTGGTCTACCACCGCACCCCGGTCGGCGACGCCGTCGTCGCCGGCGCGGGTGGGGTGTGACGCCACATCACGCGGCGGCGCGGAGCTCGCCGACGTCGGTGGCCGAGCGGAGGAACACCAGCCCCAGCAGGGTCGTGACCGCGGCGACGGCGAGGCCGAGGGCGAGGACGGCGAGCAGCGGCGGCCAGTCGAGCCCGACGGTGTGCTCCCCGACGCTCGCGGTGCTGCTGCCGTCGGAGGTCGCGGTGGTGACGTAGGTGCGGGCCGTGGTGCCGAAGAAGCCGACGGCGGCGAGGGTTCCGGCGATCGTTGCCAGGAGCAACGACGGCACGAGGGGCAGCAGGAACTCGGCCAGGATGGCGCGGGCGACCACGCCACGCGGGGTGCCGGCGGCCACGACCGCGGCGTAGGTCCGGCGGCGGGCGACGATGCCCTCGGCCGCGGCGACCAGCAGTCCGAGCGCGGCGAGGACGGCGGCCACCACGAGGACGAGGTCCACCAGGTCGTAGGTGTGGGCGTAGAACGGGTCGGTGTCGCCCGGTACCTGCCCCGCGAGCGTCATCTGCCGCAGCCGCTGGGCGCCGGCGGCGACGAGCACCGCGACCGTGAGCACGGCCGTGGCCCGGGTGGCGGCGAACGGGTCCGCGATCATGCGGCGGGTCGCGAGCAGCAGCGCCGGGCGGGAGGTCCGCCGCACCAGGAACCGGCCGACGGCCTGGGTGATCGCACCCTGACCCGCCAGCAGGCCCGCGGTGGTGCAGAGGAAGCCTCCGAGGACCGAGAGCAGCAGGACGGCGGACGGCACCGCGACTCCGGCGGTGAGCACGGCGGCGAGGACGAAGAACACCGCGACGCCCACCACGAGCAGGACCAGCGGAACGACCCGCGGGGGCCGGGTACGTACCGGGTGCACCACCCCGAACGGCGTGAACGCCACGCGCCGCACCGCCCACGCCGTCGCGGCGACCACCAGGGCGGGCACGGCCCCGACGATCACGACGTACTGCCACGCCGGGAGCAGCACGTCGGTCGGCAGGCGCAGGGCGCCGAGCGGGTTCACGAGCGGGCCGTCCGTGCCGTACACCGCGGACGCGCTCGGTCCGGCACCCGGGACGCGCTCGTCGAGGAGCACGCGGAGCAGGAAGAACAGGCCGGTCCCGGCGAGGGATCCGGCCAACGCGCCCACCCCGGCCTCGACCGTGACCATCCGCGCGACCTGGGCGGGCGACGCGCCGGCCAGCCGGATCGCGGCCAACCGGCGGTCACGGGCGGGCGACCCGATCCGGCTGCACTGCGCGAGCAGGACCAGCACGGGCAGGCACAACCCGACCAGGGCGATCACCACACCGGGGTGCAGCCCGGCCTGGTTCAGCAGATCCGAGGTGTACGGGCCGTCCTCCGCCCCGATGCCGACGACCGTCAGAGCCGCCAGCAGCGCGAGCGCGGCGAGAACCGCGCCGCAGGCGGTGAGCACGAGCCGGAGGGCGTCGACCCGCGAGCCGGTGACCGCGAGCCGGAGGACCGTTGCAGGACGCACTGTTCTCAGACTCCGACCGGGAGTTCGTAACCCGCGACCAGGCCGTCGCGTACGACCACCTCGCGGTCGCCGTGGGCGGCGACCCGGGCGTCGTGGGTGACGAGGACGACCGACGTGCCGGCCTCGCGCACCACCCGCACCAGCTGCCCGAGCACACGGTCGCCCGAAACGGTGTCCAGTGCACCGGTCGGTTCGTCGGCGAACAGCACCTCCGGCTCGGTCACCATGGCCCGCGCGACCGCGACCCGTTGCGCCTGGCCGCCCGACATCTCCGACGGCCGGGTCCCGGCGAGGTCGGCCACGTCGAACCGGCCCAGCCAGTCGCGGGCGACGGTCAGCGCCGGCCGGCGTTTCGAGCCCTCGAGTAGCAGCGGCAACGCGACGTTCTCCGCGGCCGTCAGCTCCGGGACCAGCTGTCCGAACTGGAACAGCACGCCGAACCTCGGGCGGCGCAGCCGCGACCGGGCGCTCTCCGACTCGCCGCTCACCACCCGCTCGGCGCCGTCGCGGGCGCGCAGGACGACGTCGCCGGCGTCGGGTCGGAGCACCCCGGCGAGGCACAGCAGCAAGGTCGACTTGCCGGAGCCCGACGGCCCGGTGACGGTGAGGATCTCCCCGCGTTCGACGTGCAGTCCGACGCCGCGCACCGCCGGGGTGTCGCCGTAGGCCCGCACCACCGACCGGGCGATGAGCACCGGGTCGCGGAGTTCGGTCGGGTCGGTTTCGGCGGCGTGCCTCATGGCGTGTCCTCGGGGTCGGCGTCGGAGGGGTCGAGTTCCTGGGCGAGGTCGTCCACGCGCGCCTCCGCGGCCTCGAGCCAGCGCAGGTCGGCCTCGAGGTGGGTGAGGGCGTAGTCGGCCGCGAGCACCTCGGCGAGCGGGGCGGTGGGGTCGGAGGTCAGCGTCACGAAGTACCGCATCCGGGCGAGGTGGGCGGAGCGCTGGGCGCGCAGGTAGGTCGACGCCACGTCGGTGCCGGCCGCGAGCAGGGCGAGGGTGACCTTGAGCTGGAACGGGTTGCCGGCGTGCGGCGCGGGCGGCTCGACCTCGGCCAGCCACCGGTCGAGCTCGGCGCGGCCCTCGGCGGTCATCCGGAAGCTGGTGCGCTCCGCGGCGCCCGCCTTCCCGACGCTCGCGGCCTCGACGAAGCCGCGCCGGGCGAGGCCGTCGAGCGCCGCGTAGACCTGCCCGAACGCGAGCGGCTTCGCGGCGGGGAAGCGGGAGTCGAACTGGCGCTTGAGCTCGTACCCGTGCCGCTCGCCACGGGCGAGCAGCCCGAGCAGCACGTGACCCGTCGCCATGCCGGCAATGTTCACACTGTGAATACTGCGCCGTCAACCCCGCCGCGTCGGGTCGCTCAGGACGGGAACGCGGTGGTGGCGTCGAACCAGGTCGACTCGTCGTCGGCGGACGACGCCAGGGTCAGGTGCCCGGCGAGGCCCACCAGGTCGTCCTCGCTCACGGTGGCCACGCCGAGCGCGCCGAGGGCCCGGCCGTCGCCGAGGCGCACCACCCGGTCGCTGCCCTTCCAGGTGAGCGTTCCGGCGGCCGCGTTCCAGCGCCAGGTCCGGCCGTCGACGACCACCGGTGTGCCACCGAGGTCGAAACGCGCGGCGTAGGCGGCTCCGGCGACCTCGACCAGCGCGCCCCCCACCTGGCCGTAGCTCGGTGAGGGCGCCGGTGTGTCGAGGCTGATCCGCACGTCGAGGCTGCCGGTGACCTGCACGCCCGTCCGCAGGCTCGTGAACCGCAACCCGGCCAGCGACCACCCGGCGGGCCACGTCGAGACCGAGACGGGCACCGGCGCGGGCGTCGGCGACTCCAGCCGTACCGCCTGCGCCACCTGCTCGACGTACCGGTCGGCGTCGACCGTGACGACCGGGCTCACGGTGACGGTGACGCCGCGGTCGAGCGTCCACCGCAGCGAGGCGTGGGTCGCGGGTGGACCGCCCTGCGCCGGCGTGACCCACCGGGCGACCACGCCGTTCCCGAGAGCGACGCCGGTTCGCCCGGTGACCGGGGAGACGGGGAGAACCGCGCCCGGACCGTCGACCTCGACGTCGGCGACGGGGAACGACCCGCCGTAGCTCACGGTCGAGAGGGCCTGGACCTGCTGCCGCCCGGCGCGGAGGCTGACGTCGCCGATCCCGAGGCCGGAACGGCCGCCGAGGTCGACCACGTACCGGTCGACCGGTACCGGGGCGGTCGCGCCGGACGCGGTGGCCGTGGGAGCGGGCGTCGACGCCACCGGCGGTTGCGGTGCGGCGCGGTCCTCGCGGTGGTCGCCGTGC
>CAXUNA010000426.1:0-3963 GCA_964252095.1 uncultured Jatrophihabitans sp.
ACCGCGCACCGAGGCGACGAACGGCGGTTCACCGTCACGGTGGAGGGTCACGGTGATCGCGAGGGTCTCCCCCGGCTCGGGCAGGCTCATCGTGTAGCTGCCGGCGGTGTCGTAGAAGGGCGAGACGTAGAAGTCCTTCTCGACCTGACCGCGGCCGGCGTCGTCGGTGCGGACGACGTACGCGTGCCGGTCGCGGTAGGTGTTGTGCACCTCGGCGATCACCGCGGTGACCGCGCCCGCGGTGTCGTGCGCCCAGAACACCGACAGCGGGTTGAACACGTACCCCGCGGACCGGGCGCTGGCGAGCATCGTGACGCGGGCGGGACGCTCGAACCCGTGCTCGGCGAGCAACGCGTCGACGTTCGTGCGGATCGTGGCACCGGGGTCGCCGAGATGGTCACGGGCCTCGAACGTCGCCAGCCCGAACGGGACGTCGGGCAGGTCGTCGAGGTCGACGAGCCACCAGTGGGTGCGGTACGCGATGTCGTGACGCACCGGCGCGGCCCGGACGTGCCGGATCTCGATGTCGTAGAGGCGCGCGCTGCTCACGGTCACGTCGCTACCACTGGACGCCGAGCACCCGCGCGGCCTCGGCGCCGGAGCGGGCGCCGTCCTCGTGGAATCCCCAGCCGTGGTAGGCACCGGCGAACGCCAGCCGGCTGTCGGACAGCTCGGGCAGCCGGCGCTGCGCCGCCGTCGAGTCCGGTGTGTAGACCGGGTGGTGGTACGTCATCCGCGCGACGACCCGGTCGTCCGGCACGGCGCCGTCGTCGTTGAGCGTGACGACGTAACGGGTCGCGGTGGTCAACCGTTGCAGTCGGTTCATGTCGTAGCTGACCCGGACCTGCGACGAGTGCGCGGCGCAGGTGGTCATGACGTAGTTCCAGCTCGCGCTCGCCCGCTCGGCCCGCGGCAGGACCGAGGTGTCGTGGTGCAGCACGGTCGGGTTGGTCGAGTACGGCAACCGCGACAGGATCTCGCGCTCGGTCGCGGTCGGTTCGGCCAGCAGCTTCAGGGCCTGGTCGGGGTGGGTGGCGACCACGGCGGCGTCGAAGCGCTCGCGCACGCCCTCCACCTCGATCTCGACGCCGTCCGCCACCCGGCGGATCGCGGTGACCGGGGTACTGACCCGCACCTGGGCGAGCTCCTTCGCCACCTTCTCGACGTAGCGGGCCGAGCCGTGGGTGACGGTGCGCCAGGTCGGCGAGCCCGTCACCTGCAGCATGCCGTGGTGGTGCAGGAAGCGGAACAGGTAGCGGGCGGGGTAGCTGCCGGCCTGGTCCGGCGCGACCGACCACACCGCGGCGACGAGCGGGGTGAGGAAGTGCCCGACGAAGTAGTCGGAGAAGTGGTGACGACGCGCGAAGTGCTCGACGGTCTCGCTGTCGTCGCCGTCCACCAGGGCCGTGCGGGCGAACCGGTGGAACCGGACGACGTCGGCGAGCATCCGCAGGTACCGGGGCCGCAGCGAGACACGCCAGCTGGGCAGCAGGCCGGAGATCCCACGGCCGCCGGCGTACTCCAGTCCGCACCCCTCGCAGCGGATCGACATCGACATGTCGGATTCCTGCGTCTCGACACCGAGCTCGTCGAACAGCCGGATGAGGTTCGGGTACGTGACCCGGTTGTGCACGATGAAGCCGCTGTCGACGTCGACCTCGTCACCGGCGTCGTCGGTCAGCTCGTGGGTGTGGGCGTGGCCGCCGACCCGGTCGTCGGCCTCGAACAGCGTGACGTCGCACTCGCGCTGCAGCACGTGGGCCGCGGTGAGGCCCGCCACCCCGCTGCCGATGACGGCGATCCGTCGGCGCCGGTCTTCCACACGCCCTCCCGACTGTTCGGCTTCCACGTACGAGCTTCGCAGAGTGTCCCGGCAACGGTTCCGGGCCGCACGCCGACACACACAGGCAGACTGGACCGGTGGCGACCGACGACCTGCAGGACCGTGACGACGTGGGCACGGGCGCCCGCCGGGAGCCGCTGTACGGCCTCGAGGTGTTCCTCGTGCTCGGCGTCTCGCTGGGCGCGTCGGGTCTCTACGCGCTGCTGAACCTCATCCGGGCGCAGCTGACGATCAAGGGCGGGATCGGCGCCGCCACCGCCACCCTCAACCAGAGCGCGGCCACGCAGCACTGGCTCGACCTCGCGTTCCAGCTCGCCGACGTCGTCACCGGGATCATGCCGGCGTTGCTCGCGCTGCTGCTGTTGTGGCGCGACCCGGCACGCCCCGGGTTCGGGATCGGTCTGACGTGGGACCGCTTCGGACGCGCGCTCGCGCAGGGCGCCGGGTTCGCCGCGCTGATCGGCATCCCCGGGCTCGCCCTGGTGTGGGCGGCCCACGCGATCGGCGTCAACGCCTCGATCGTCGCGTCGGGCCTGCCCGACGTCTGGTGGCGGGTGCCGGTCTCGGTGCTGCTCGCGTTCCAGAACGGCTTCAACGAGGAGATCATCGTCATCGGGTTCCTGCTGACCCGGTTCGCGCAACTGGGCTGGCGCAGCTCGACCTCGGTGGTCGTCGCGGCCGCCGTCCGCGGCAGCTACCACCTCTACCAGGGGCTCGGCGGCTTCTTCGGCAACTTCGTCATGGGGCTGATCTTCGGGTGGTGGTTCACCCGGACCAAGCGCGTGATGCCGTTGGTGGTCGCGCACACGATCCTCGACGCGGCCAGTTTCATCGGCTACGTCTACCTGGCGGACAAGGTGAGCTGGCTCTAGCGCGTCATGGCGGCGAACGTCGGCGCCAGGGCCTCGAGCGCGGCCACCCGGGTCTCGACCGTGGGCGACTGCACCGCGAGCATCAGTTCGTCGGCGCCGGTGCGGGCGGCCAGGGCGGCCAGGTGCTCCGCGACCTCGTCGGCGGTGCCGACCGCGGTGGCCCCGATCCGGTCGTCGACCAGCGCCTGGGCCTGGGCGTCGAGCACGGCGACGCTGGCCTCGGCGAGGGTGCGCTGTGCTCGCCGCGAACCCCGGACGATGTCGACCCAGCCCAGCGCGGCGGGCAGGGCGAGCGCGCGGGCGTGCTCGGCGTCGTCACCCACGACCGCGGCGGCCGTCACCAGGACGTACGGCGCGTCGAGGGTCTCCGACGGGCGGAACCGGTCGCGGTAGACGGCGACGGCGTCGTCGACCGAGCCCGCGGCCCGGCCGAAGTGGTTGGCGAACGCGTACGGCAGGCCGAGCGCGGCGGCCACGTGGGCGCTGGAGGTCGAGGACCCGAGGATCCAGGTCTCCGGCACCCCCTTCGGCGACGGCGTGGCGGCGAAGCGCTGATCGCCCGCGCTGACGGCGAGGTCCTGCTCGCCCCACCCGGCACCCATGAGCGCCTGCACGTCGGAGATCTCGCGGACGAAGTCCTCGACGGCGCCCTGGTGCGCGGCGCGGCGCAGCATCGCCGCGGTCATGCCGTCGGTGCCCGGCGCCCGGCCGATGCCGAGGTCGACCCGGCCCGGGTAGAGCGCCTCGAGCAGCGCGAACTGTTCGGCCACGACGAGCGGCGGGTGGTTCGGCAGCATGACCCCGCCGGAGCCGAGGTGGATGCGTTCGGTGACCGCGCCGAGGTGGCCGATGAACACGGCGGGCGAGGTCGAGGCCACGCCCGGGAAGTTGTGGTGTTCCGCGACCCAGAACCGCCGGTAGCCCAGCCGGTCGGCCGCCCGGGCCAGCTGTGACGACGCGGCGAGCGCGCCGGAGCTGTTCTGGTCGGAGGAGACCGGGGCGACGTCGAGCACGGACAGCGGAGGGAGGTCACGGGTCACGTCGGCGCAACGCGGACCGGGTGTCCGCGTGTTCCTGCGACACGGCTCCCGCCCGCCCCGCCGGCGGATACAGTCCGGGCATGCCGAGCTACCGGATCCGCGAAGCCGCCGGCCTGCTCGGGGTCAGCGACGACACCGTCCGCCGCTGGGTCGACGCGGGCCGGCTCGCCGCGGGCGCCGACGACGCCGGCCGGCAGACGGTCGACGG
>CAXUNA010000427.1:0-3960 GCA_964252095.1 uncultured Jatrophihabitans sp.
GCGGTCTAGGGCCTGCCGCGCCGCCAGCAGTGGCTCGTCGGCCGCCGGGGTGCTCTCGGGCTCGGCCACCCGCAGGTGACGCCGGGCGACCACCCGCCGCCGGATCACCGACCGGGCCCGGTTGACCACCGCCACCCGCAGGTACGGCAGCGCCTTGTCCGGGTCGAGCAGGGCGGCGCGCTGCTTGTACAGCGCGAGGAAGGCGTCCTGCACGACGTCCTCGGCGCTGGTGGTGTCGTCGACCAGCAGCCGCGCGAGCCGCACCAGCCCGTGCCAGTGCCGCGCGAACAACTCGTCGTAGACGGCCTCGACGTCGGCCGCCGATCCCGGCGGTGGCATCACGCCCCGCATCGCTGGTTGCACATCCCCATGTCGCGCGGGCCGCCCGGTTGTTGCGTCACGCGTCCGACGAGTTCGGGACCGCTCAGCTGGTGACGACCTGGTCCGGGCTGGAGACGTCGATCGTGGTGCCGGGGACCGGCGTGGCCGACGGGGTGAGCAGGGTCCCGACGAGCGCGCCCTTCTCGGCGCCGCGCGACGGATCGCCCCAGATCACGGTGCGGCCGTCGATCAGCACGAGCGTGATCGTCGGCGCGACACCGGGGCCGTGGGGGGCGACGTCGATCCGGCCGACGAGCGCCTTGCGGGCGGCCAACGGGATCTCGCCCGCGACCGCGGCCGCGATCGCGAGGTTGGCACCGGTCGCGGTGGTGGCCGGCAGACCCGGCGGCAGCGCCGCGGCCGCCGGCGGTTCGAGGTAGACGTCGCCGGTGGCGTCGACGTAGCGGGTCGGCGAGACCAGCCGCAGCACCGGGACGCGCTCGACCACTGTCACCGTGACGGTCGAGGGGTAGACGACGTCGACCCGCGCGGACGCGACCTGCGGCAGCGCCTCGACCCGCCGCGCGACCGCCTGGGTGTCGAGCCGGACCAGCGGGGTCCCCTTGCCGATCCCGGCCGCGGCCCGCACGTCGGCGGTGGTGAGCGTCGAGGTGCCGGTGACCTGCACCGTGGACGCGCCGAGCAGCGGGCTGAACGCGACCAGCCAAGTGACGACCAGACCGAGCACGACGAGCACCGCGAGCGACACCAGGACGCGCCGGATCCACCAGCCGCGCGGCCGTGACGGCGCGGGGCCGCCGGGTGCCGGCGCGGCGGCGTCGACCGGCGGGCGCAGCGCGCGGTCGGCGTCGCTGTCACCGAATCGTTCGAGCCGTTCGAGGGTGCTGGTCAGCTTCGGCACGTGCTCACGCCTCCTGGGGGTCGGGCTGGTCGGCGGCGCGCGCCGCGAGCAGGCGGAGGATCTCGGGGCACAGCAGGTGGACGTCACCGATGCCCATCGTCACGACGACGTCGCCCGGCTCGACGAGGTCCGCGACCACCTCGGCCGCGGCGCCGAACGACGGTTCGTACACGGTCCGCACGGCGCGGCCGTCGACCCCGACCGGCACCCGGTCGGCGATCAGCGCGCCGGTGACGCCGGGAAGCGGGAGTTCGCGCGCCGCGAAGATGTCGAGCACGACGGCGATGTCGGCGTTGCCCATCGCCTGGCCGAACTCGGTGGCGAAGGTCTGGGTGCGGCTGTAGGTGCCGGGTTGGAAGACGCCGACCAGCCGGCCACCGGTGGCGCGGGTGACCGCACGGGCCGCGACCAGTTGCGCCGCGACCTCCGTGGGGTGGTGGGCGTAGTCGTCGTAGACGCGCACTCCCCCGGCTTCGCCGCGGAACTCGAAACGGCGCCGGACGCCCTGGAAGGTCGACCACGCACCCGCCATCGTCGCGACGTCGAGCCCGAACCGGGCGGCGATCGCCAGCGCGCCCGTGGCGTTGCGGGCCATGTGCGCACCGACCAGCGAGGCGATGGTCACCTCGAGGCGGGCGGGACCGTTGCTTCCTGCAACCATGTCGAGTCCCTCGACGACGAACTTCGTCCGGTCCGGGAGTTCCTCGATGTCGACCACCCGCACGTCCGCGTCGGCCGTGGAGCCGTAGCCCATCACCCGACGACCGGTCGTGCGCGCGTACTCGGCCACCCGGCGGGCGCCGTCGTCGTCGAGGTCGACGAGCAGCAGACCGTCAGAGGTCATCCGGTCGACGAAGTGCCGGAAGGCACGGTGGATTCCCTCGAGGTCGCCGTGGTTCTCGAGGTGATCGGCCTCGACGTTGGTGATGATCGCCGCCGACGGGTGCAGGAGCAGGAACGAGCCGTCGCTCTCGTCGGCCTCGACCACGAACAGGTCGCCGGTGCCGAGGTGGGCGTTCGCGCCGCCCTCGTAGAGGGTGCCGCCGAGCGCGAACGACGGGTCGGCGCCGCACGCCTGCATGCCCACCACCAGCAGCGACGAGGTCGTGGTCTTGCCGTGCGTGCCCGCCACCGCGAGTGTGGTGGTGTCACCGACCACCGAGGCGAGCGCGGCGGCCCGGCGCAGCAGTGGCTTGCCGGAATCGCGCGCGGCCCGGATCTCGAGGTGGTTCGGATCGAGCGCGGTGTTGAACACGATGGTGTCGGCCGCGGCGACGTGGTCGACGGAATGCCCGATCTCGACGGGGATCCCGAGCTGCCGCAGCCCCGTCACACCGGCCGACTGGCGGGCCTCGCACCCGCTGACCGCGACCCCGCGGCCCTGCAGCAACCGGGCGAGGGCCGAGGTCCCCGCACCGGCGATGCCGATGACGTGCACCCGGCCGAGGTCGGCGAGGTCGGGTACGGCCGCGGCGTCGTCGAGCGCACTGTCGACGAGCCGCTTGCCCGGCGCGGCCCAGTCGGCCGGCCGGCCATCGCTGGCGTCGCGATCGGGACGGGTGGGCGTGCTCACGAGAAGTCGCCGGAGGCGTGTTTGACCGCGAGCCAGAGGGCTTTCTTCGCGATGACCTGCGCGGCGTCGCGCGAACCGCTGCCCTCGGCCTTGGTGCTCATCGAGGCGAGCAGCGGCGGATCGGTGAGCACCGGCAGCACCTCGTCGCGGAGGTAGGCCGCGTTGAAGCGCTCGTTGGGGACCAGCAACGCTCCCCCGGCGGCGACCGCCGCGGCGGCGTTGCGGCCCTGCTCGCCACCGCGCAACGGCAGCGGGACGTAGGCCGCGGGCTGGCCGACGGCCGAGAGTTCCGGGACGGTCATCGCGCCGCTGCGGCAGACCACGAAGTCGGCGGCGGCGTAGGCGTCGGCCATGGCGTCGACGAACGGGACGACGACGTAGGGCGCCTCGCCCGGTGCACGCTCGGGTGCGGCGGTGGCGTTGCCCGGGCCGACGACGTGCAGCACCTGCACCCCGGCGTCGGCGAACGCGCGCTGGGCGGCGAGCACGCCGGCGTTGATCGACTGCGCGCCCTGCGAACCGCCGGTGACCAGCAGCGTGGTGCGGTCGGGGTCGAGTCCGAACGCCCGGCGTGCGGCGCCACGGCGGGCGGCACGGTCGAGGTGGGAGATGGTGGTGCGCAGGGGGATGCCCACCGGGTGGGCGTGCGGCAGCTCGACACCGGGCCCCGCGGTGAACACGTAGCGCGTGAGCCGCGCGCCGACCTTGTTGGCGAGGCCCGCGCCGGCGTTCGCCTCGTGCACGACGATCGGGATCTTCCGCTTGCGGGCGGCGAGGTACGCGGGCAGCGCGACGTAACCGCCGAACCCCACCACGACGTCGGCGTGCAGCCGGTCGAGGACCGCCGCGGTCTCGTTCACCGCCGCGCGGGCCCGGAACGGCACGGTCGCCATCGCCCGGCCCGGCTTGCGCGGGAACGGCACCGGGCTGATGAGCTCCAGCGGGTAGCCGCGCGCCGGGATCAGCGTGGTGTCGAGGCCGCGGGTGGTGCCGAGCGCCGTCACCACCGCCCGCGAGTCCATGGCCCGGACGGCGTCGCCGACGTTGAGCGCCGGTTCGATGTGCCCGGCGGAGTGCCCGCCGGCCAGCACGACCGACAGCGGAGGGCCGCCCATCACGAGCCCGTCGGTGGGAGGTCGACGCG
>CAXUNA010000428.1:0-3960 GCA_964252095.1 uncultured Jatrophihabitans sp.
CCCCGAGAGGCCCTGCGATGACCACCTACGCCCCCACCCGCACCCCCGGACCGGACGTCGCCGCGGCGCCCGTGCCGCTCGTCGACATCGCCGCGCAGCAGGCGGAGATCGCCGACGTGATCCTGCCGCGGATCGAGCACGTCCTGCGGACCGGCGCCTTCGTCGGTGGTCCCGACGTCGCCGACTTCGAGCACGCGTACGCCCGTCTTGCCGGGACGGCCCACTGCGTGGGCGTCGCGAACGGCACCGACGCGCTGGAGATCGCGTTGCGCGCGCTCGGCGTGGGCGCGGGTGACGAGGTGGTGCTGCCGGCCAACACGTTCATCGCCACCGCCGAGGCGGTCGCCCGCATCGGCGCACGGGTCGTGCTCGTCGACGTCGATCCCGTGTACCTGCTGATGGACCCGGCGGCCACGCACGCCGCGATCGGCGGGCGGACCCGGGTCGTCGTTCCCGTGCACCTGTACGGCCAGACCGCGCCGGTCGAGCAGATCCGGGCCGGGCTGCCTGCCGGCGTGGCCGTGCTCGAGGACGGCGCGCAGTCGCAGGGCGCGACCCGGTTCGGGCACCCGGCCGGCTCGCTCGGCGACATCGCGGCGACGAGCTTCTACCCGGGCAAGAACCTCGGCGCCGCCGGGGATGCCGGTGCCGTCACCACCGACGACGACGACCTGGCCCGCGCCTGCCGACTCCTCGGCGCCCACGGCAGCGCCGTGAAGTACCACCACGAGGTGGTGGGGTTCAACTCGCGGCTCGACGCCCTGCAGGCCGTCGTGCTCAGCGCCAAGCTCGACCGGCTCGCGGCGTGGAACGCGCACCGCCGCGCGGCCGCGCGGCGCTACGACGCGTTGCTCGCGGGCGTCGACGGGATCACGCTGCCCGCCACCCTGCCCGGCAACCAGCACGTCTGGCACCTGTACACGGTGCGCGTGCCCGATCGCGACCGCGTGGTGGCGCAGCTCAACGCCGAGGGCATCGGCGCGGGTGTCCACTACCCGGTGCCCGTGCACCTCACGCCCGCCTTCGCCCACCTCGGCCACCGCCGGGGCGACTTCCCGGTCGCCGAGGCCGCCGCGGACTCGCTGCTCTCGCTGCCGATCCACGGTCACGTCACCGGCGAGCAGCAGACACGGGTCGTCGACGCCCTCACCCGAGCACTGCGCATCCGGTGACCGAGGCGCCGGCCGCGGACCCGACGGCGGTGGGAGCACCGCACCTCGGACGCTCCATCACCCGGGGCATGGGGTGGAGCCTGCTCAACAACTTCCTGTCGCGGGCCGGGTCGTTCCTCACCGGCATCGTGATGGCGCGGATCCTCGTGCCGGACGACTACGGCGTCTACGCCGTCGCGCTCGTCGTGCTGAACGTGGCACTGAGCGTCAACGAGCTGGGTGTCAGTGTCGCGATCGTCCAGCGCCGCGGCGCGCTCGACGCCGTCGCGCCGACCGTCGCCACCATCGCCGCCGCGGTCAGTGCCGCGTTCGCGCTGGCCGGTGTGCTCCTGGCCGGGCCGATCGCCGAGGCCTTCGGCGCGGCCCAGGCCGCCGGGGTGGTGCGGCTGATGATGATCGGCATCCTGCTCGACGGTCTCGCGGCCGTCCCGAACGCCCTCATCACCCGGCACTTCGCCCAACGGCTGCGGTTGCGCATCGACCTCATCTGCTTCGTGGTCGGCACGCCGCTGACCATCGGCCTGGCGCTCGCCGGGGCGGGCGCCTGGGCGCTCGGCTGGGGCGCGGTCACGGGCAACGTCGTGGCGGCGGTGCTCGCGATCGT
Organism: uncultured Jatrophihabitans sp.; assembly: GCA_964252095.1. Classification (GTDB taxonomy): domain Bacteria; phylum Actinomycetota; class Actinomycetes; order Mycobacteriales; family Jatrophihabitantaceae; genus CAXUNA01. The sequence goes on from CAXUNA010000428.1 coordinate 1,777, forward strand.
GTGGGCGCCCGCGCGCTACCGGCCCGGGTGGGACACCCGGATCGCCCGCGAGGTGCTGCGGTTCAGCCTGCCGCTCGCCGCGTCGAGTCTCGCGCTGCTGCTCGTCCTCAACGCGGGCCAGGTCGTCGTCGGCCACGAGCTCGGCGTCACCGAACTCGGGTACTACCTGCTCGCCTTCAACCTCTGCTCGTGGCCGATCAGCGTGATCTCGGCGGCGCTGCGGCGGGTGACGCTCGCGGCGTTCGCCCGCATGGCCGACGTCGGCAAGGAGTGCACCGGGTTCGTCGCGGTGTCGGGGCTCGTCCTCGCGGTCACCGTGCCGATCTGCGTGCTGCTCGCGGGGTACGCGGGGCCGGTGATCGCCGTGCTGTACGGGAACACCTGGGCGCCGGCCGCCGCCGCCCTGCAGTTCCTCGCGCTGTTCAGCGTCGGGCGGATCGCGGTCGAGTTGGTCTACGACTTCCTCGCCTCGGTCGGCCGGACGATCGGGACGTTGTGGCTCTACCTGCTCTGGCTGGCCGCGCTCGTGCCCTCGCTGATGGTGGCGGCGCGACTCGGTGGCATCGCCGGGGTCGGCGTCGCCCAGGCCCTCGTGGTCGGGGTGGTCGTCCTGCCCGCGCTGACGATCGTCATCGCGCGGACCGGGGTGTCCCTGGCGGCGCTCGCGCGGGTGCTCGCGTTACCGGTGCTCGGTGCGGGTGCCGTCGTGGTCACGGTGGTCGGCGTGCGGGCTGTGGGCCTCCCGGTGATCGCCGAACTCGCGGTCGGCGTGGTGGTCGGGCTGCTCGTCTACGCCGCCGTCGTCTCGCCGCTGCGGCGGACCGCGCGTCAGGTGTGGTCGATGGACGGCACCGGCTGAACCTCCGGCGCGGTGTGCCGCCGTCCTCCCCGGAGGCCGAGCAGCCGGGCGACGGTGTGGGCACGGTTCTCCCAGCTGTGCGTGGCGGCGAAGGCGCGGCGCGCCACGACCTCGTCGCGCGTGAGGGGGGTCCTCAGGGCGGCGAGTGTCGCCGCGGCGAAGTCCGCCGGACCCGTCGCGACCGTGACCAGTTCGGTGTCGAGGGCGCGGGTGGCAGGCAGGTCGGTCGACACCACACGGCACCCCGCCGCGAGATACTCCAGTGTCTTCAACGGGAAACTCGCCCGGTTGAAGGCGCTGTCGACGTAGGGCGTCAGCCCGACGGTGACGGCACGGAGGTACCCGGGCAACTCGTCCGACGGCACCCGGCCGACGGCGAGGACGTTCGGACGCGCGACGAGCTGCGCCACGCCGGGATCGTCCGCGTCGTACGGTCCGACCAGCAGCAACGAGCAGCCCGTGTCGGCGACGGCCGCCAGCAGCGCCAGATCGAGGCGGTCGGAGAGGTGGCCGATCACGGCGGCGACCGGGCCCGGCAGCGCGCGGACGGCGTCCGGCACCGTCGCGCCGTCGACGCCGGCGAGACCGCGGGTGTTGCAGCCGTTCATGACGACGTCGACGCGCGCACCCATCGCGCGCCAGCGATCCGCCAACACGTCCGACACCGCGATCACCCGGTCGACGCGCGCGAGCTGACGCCGTTCCTGGGTGCGCAGCCAGGCCTCCGACAGGTTCAGCAGCGACGCCCCGGAGCGCCAGTCGTCGGTCCCCCAGAGGACCTGCAGGCGTTCGCCACACTTTCCGGACACGTGGTCCAGCGACGCGACGAGCGTGGCATCGACCGCTCCGTCGCCGACGAGGGCACGTGCCGCGAGGCTCGTGCGTCGACGTTGCCACCACCGGGCGACGTCGCGCAGGACGGGCCGGCTCTGGCCGGGCACCACCACGACGTCCAGCACGGCGACGCCGGGAGCGCCGGACCGCAGTGACGTGCGGTGGTTGCCCCGCAGGACCGACCGGGGCGGGTTGACGTAGAGGATGGGGGCGTGGCGCACGAGTTCCTGCGCGAGCGACTTCCCGGACATCGCCGTGCCGTCCCAGCCCGCACCGCCGGCCACGACGACCAGGCCGTCCCACCCCGCCCACTCACCCGGGTCGAGTTCGGCCACGGCGCCCCTCATGCCCCCACCCCGACCGGCGTCCGCCGTGGGACCGGCACCGGATCGGGCGGCCGTGGTGCAGCCGGCGGGTCGACCGGCGGCCGGGGGGCCCGGGTTTGCCGCCCCCCCCGGCACCCCCCGCCCCCCGCCCTAGCGCCCCCCGTG
>CAXUNA010000429.1:0-3071 GCA_964252095.1 uncultured Jatrophihabitans sp.
GCGCGGGGGCGGTTGCTGCTCGGTCAGGCGTCCGACGCCGGGCTCGGCGTCGAGCTCGACGGCGGCGACCGCACCGTCGACGCGGCGATGGCGGCGGTCTACGACCTCCCGGCCGACGACGGCGAGGAGGGGAAGGCGGCGAAGCGGCAGGCAGGGCTCGGCGCGTCGGCGCCCCGGGTGGCGCGGTGGCTCGGCGACATCCGCAGCTACTTCCCGACCTCGGTCGTGCAGGTGGTGCAGCGCGACGCCATCGACCGCCTCGGTCTGCGGTCGCTGCTGCTCGAACCCGAACTGCTCGAGACCGTCGAGCCCGACGTCCACCTGGTCGGCACGCTGCTCAGCCTGTCCTCGGTGATGCCGGAGACGTCGAAGCAGACCGCCCGGCGGGTGGTCGCCACGGTGGTGGCCGAGGTCGAGCGCCGGATCGCCGACCGCACCCGTTCCGCGGTGTCCGGCGCGCTGAACCGGGCCGCCCGCACCCGCCGCCCGCCGCTGCGCGACGTCGACTGGAACCGCACGATCGCGGCCAACCTCCGGCACTACCAACCCGAGCACCGCACGGTGATCCCCGAGCGGCTCGTCGGTTTCGGCCGCAAGCAGAGCAGCGTGCACCGTGACGTCGTGCTCGCGATCGACCAGTCGGGGTCGATGGCGGCGTCGGTGGTCTACGCCTCGGTGTTCGGCGCGGTGCTGGCCGGGATCCGGGCCCTGCGGACCTCGCTGGTCGTGTTCGACACCGTGGTGGTCGACCTCACCGAGCACCTCGCCGACCCGGTCGAGGTGCTGTTCGGCACCCAGCTCGGCGGCGGCACCGACATCAACCGCGCCATCGCCTACTGCCAGACGCTGATCACCCGGCCGGCCGACTCGGTGTTCGTGCTCGTCTCCGACCTCTACGAGGGCGGGATCCGCGACCAGATGCTGGCGCGCATCGCCGCGATGCTCGACTCCGGTGTCCAGGTGATCGTGCTGCTGGCGCTGTCCGACGACGGTGCGCCGTCCTACGACCACGACCACGCCGCGGCCCTCGCCGAGCTCGGCGTGCCGACGTTCGCGTGCACGCCCGACCTGTTCCCCGACCTGCTCGCCGCGGCGCTCGCCCGCACCGACATCGCGGCGTGGGCCCAGCGGGAGGGCCTGCCCACGGGGTGATGCGTTGTCGGGGTGCCGCTCTAGCGTCGGGGTGTGACCGAGAGCCAGCGGGAGCCCGTGCCCCGCGTCGACACCGGTGAACTCGACACCGCCCTCGCCCTGCTCCGCTTCGCCCGCGAGAGCGTGGTCAAGAAGCTCGAAGGCCTCGGTGACGACGACGTCCGCCGCGAGCTCGTCCCGAGCGGGACGAACCTGCTCGGCCTGGTCCAACACCTCGCCGCGAGCGAGTGGTACTGGTTCGGCTACACCTTCGCCGGCGAGCCGTTGGGCGCCCCGCACGACGACCGGTACTTCAGCATGACGGTCGCCCCGGAGCGGACCGCCGAGGACGTCGTGCGCGCCTACCGCGAGGCGACGGCGGCGTCGGACGCGATCGTCACCGCGGCGGGCGATCTCGGGCGACCGACCGCCGAACCGGTCGACGACCGCCCGATGTCGCTGCGCTGGGTCCTCGCGCACATGACCAGCGAGACGGCCCGGCACGCGGGCCACGCGGACATCCTGCGCGAACTGACCGACGGGATCACGGGCCGCTGAACCGGCCCGGCACCGGTTGAGACGAGTTCACGGAAACCCCGGTCGACTGCGTCACACCGTGCGGGTCCGGTCACGGTTCGGCAACGTCGCAGCGTTTGGATGGAGCACGGAACCACCTCCCTGCTCGTCCTCCTCTGCTCACTTCCCCGGAGTTGTGCTGTGTTCTCCTTCGGGCACGTCCGCCGTGCCTTGCTCGCGCTCGCCGTCGGTGGTTTCGCCATCGGTACGGGCGAATTCGTCATGCTCGGTCTGCTGCCCCAGGTGGCGACCGACCTGTCCGTCTCGATCCCGCGCGCCGGTCAACTGGTCGCCGCGTACGCGCTCGGCGTCGTTATCGGCGCGCCGTTGCTCACCGCCGTCACCGTCAGGGCCCGCCGCAAGCGGGTGCTGCTCGCGCTGATGCTGCTGTTCGCCCTCGGCAACGTCGCGTCGGCGCTCGCGCCGAACTTCGAGCTCGCGCTCGTCGCCCGGCTGCTCACGGGCCTGCCGCACGGCGCGTTCTTCGGCGCGGCCTCCGTCGTCGCCGGCGGCATGGTGCCGGCCGCCAAGAAGACCACCGCGATGAGCGTGGTCTTCGCGGGTCTGACGATCGCCAACATCGTCGGCGTTCCCGCGACGACGCTCATCGGCCAGCAGACCAGCTGGCGGCTGGTGTACGCGCTCGTCGGCGTGATCGCCCTGGTCTGCGCCGTGCTCGTCGCCGTGTTCGTCCCCGACACCGGGGGCGGTGAGGGCGCGCTGCGGCACGAGCTGAAGGTGTTCACGCGGCCCCAGGTCTGGTTGACGCTGTCCGTCGCGGTCTTCGGCGGTGGTGGGCTGTTCGCGACGTTCAGCTACATCGCGCCGATGATGACCGAGGTCGCGGGCTACGCCTCCAGCAGCATCACGTTCCTGCTGGTGCTGTTCGGCCTCGGCATGACGGTCGGCAACCTGGTCGGTGCCAAGCTCGCCGACAAGGCGTTGATGCGGACCCTCATCGTGTCGCTGCTGCTCGAGGCTCTCGTCGCGTTCGCGTTCGTGTTCGGTGCGCACGACAAGATCGCCTCGGCCGTGCTGATCTTCCTGTTCCCGGCGACGTCGCTCGCGGCACTGCCGGCCCTGCAGAGCAAGATCATCTCGCTCGCCGGCGGCGCCCCGAACCTCGCCGCCGCGTCGATCCAGGCGGCGTTCAACGTCGCCAACTCGATCGGCGCCTACCTCGGTGGCGCGGCCATCGCCGCGGGGCTCGGTTACGCCTCGCCGAACGGCGTCGCGACCCTGTTGATCCTGCTCGGCGTCGGCTTCGCGGTGGCCTCGGTCGGCCTCGACCGGCACGGTCGGGCGGTCGACCGCCGTCGGCACGACGCCCCCGTCCCCGCCCCCTGAACCGATTTTGTGTATCG
>CAXUNA010000429.1:3081-3615 GCA_964252095.1 uncultured Jatrophihabitans sp.
GGCCCCCCCCCGCCCCCCCCCCCCCCCCGCCCCCCCCCCCCCCCCCCCCCCGGCCCCCCCCCCCCCCCCCCGCCGCCCCCGATACACAAAATCGGGTCCTTCAGGAGGCGTCGAGGGCGCGCCAGGCGTCGAGCGCCGGGGTGAGCCACTGCTCGTGCCGGCGCCGGAACAACTCCGAGGCGCGGTCGCCCGGCCAGGCGGTGGGGAGCAGGTCGCGCGGGAGGGTCGGCGCGATCTGCGGGAAGCGGCGCCAGCGGTGGACGAGGTCGACCTGCAGCCGCAGGACGTCGCCGTCGGCGTCGTGCCCGAACCGGTCGACGAAGCCGCTGTAGGCCTCGGCGGTGCCGTCGACGTCCCACGCGTCGCGGACCATCCGGCGCGCGTCGCCGAGGGTGTGCCGGGCGACGAAGCAGTGCGCGTCGGTGACGCCGGCCTCGGCCAGCACCTGCTCGACCTCGGCCTGCCGGTCCGGCTGGGGACTCACCCAGGTGCCCGGTGCGACCGCGCCCAGCCCCGCCCAGGACAGCCGGCTCC
>CAXUNA010000429.1:3625-3956 GCA_964252095.1 uncultured Jatrophihabitans sp.
GGGCGAGGACGACGAGCCACCGGCCGTCCCACGCCTCGTCGGCCGAGGTGAACCCGTAGATCCGCGCCGCGCCCTCGGTCAGCAACCGCGATCCGGCCTCGGTGAGCGACCACCGGGTCCGGCGGCCGGAGCGGTCCGAGCGCAGCCACCCCGCTGCCGCGGTGCGCATGATCGCCTGCCGGGTCGCCTTCTCCTCCACGTCCTGGCGCCCGAGCACGTCGATGAACGACGCCGTCCACGCCGCGCCGCCGGTCGGCAGCACGAACTCGCCGAGGACGGTCAGCAGCAGGCTCCGTGCACCGGGCGCGCCCGCCGCATGGCGCCGCGACAG
>CAXUNA010000430.1:0-3944 GCA_964252095.1 uncultured Jatrophihabitans sp.
TCTGGACGCCGGCATCGTTGGCCCGGCGCTGAGCACCCCTCAGCGGCGGGCGGCACTCGTCCGGCGCAGCCTTTCGGCGTCCCTCAGCCTCGCTCTCTCATCGAGTCACCATGATCGGAGCACCTCATGTCCGCCATCCTGTTCGGCTCCATCAGCACGCTCGCCGACACCTCCGAGCGCCAGCGCGCGGCCTTCAACGAGGCGTTCGCCGAGCACGGTCTCGGCTGGGTGTGGGATCGCCAGGAGTACCGCACCCTCCTGGACAGCAACGGCGGCGCGGCGCGCGCCCGCGGGGGCCGAGCAGCGGACCCGCGCGCCCGGGCGCGCGGCCCTGTTCGCGCCGCCCGCCGCCGAGACCCCGATCGCGGTGCAGCTGGCCGTCGAGCTCGACCTGCCCGAGGTGCCCGGCTCGGGCGAGGCGCAGCTGCACGCCTGGCTGGCCTCGGCGGCCGATCTGCTCGCGACGTACTTCCGCCTGGAGGATCCCACCCGGCTCGAACCCGCGGCCCGCGAGGAACGCGTGGAGGTGGAGGCGGCCGGCCTGCGGCTGCGCGGGATCGTCGACCGGATCGACGTCTCCCCCGCCGGCGAGATCCGGATCGTCGACTACAAGACCGGAGCCTCGCCACGGGCGGCGTTCGAGTCGCGGGCACTGTTCCAGATGAAGTTCTACGCGCTGGTGGTCTGGAAGCTGCGCGGCGTCGTGCCCTCGGTGCTGCAGCTGGTCTACCTCGCCGACGGCGACACGTTGGTCTACCGCCCGGAAGCCGAGGAACTCGAGGCGTTCGGGCGCACCCTCGCCGCGATCGGCGCGGCCATCGCCGACGCCGCCGAGCGGCAGGACTTCCGCCCGCACCCGAGCCGGCTCTGCGACTGGTGCTCGTTCCACGACCGGTGCCCGGCCTTCGGCGGAACCCCGCCGCCCTACCCGGCCGGGGTCTCGCCCACGCCGGCCGAGCTCGGGGACCCGGCGAGCGCCGGTTCGGGTGCGGACACCGCGAACGCCACCGCGTCCGAGCCGTCCTCGGTGTCCCCGCCGTCGGCGTCGGTGGGGAGGCCCGGCCCGGTCCCCGCCGGCCCGTGGTCGTCCAGTCCCTTCCAGGCCGGGAACACGAACGGCACGAGCGTGGTGAGTCCGTAGGCGGCAGCGACGATCCAGAGCGCGGCGCGCAGTCCCACGTGGTCGACCGCGAGTCCCGCGAGCAGCCCGCCGAACGGCATGCCGACCCACGCCACGGCGTTGGTCGCGCCGAAGACCCGCGCCTGGAGGTCCCGCGGGATCCGCTCGAACTCGACCGCGCCCAGGATGGGGTTGAGCACGCCCGCTCCCAGGCCGCCGAGCACGATCACCCCGAGCACCGGGGAGATCGACGACGCCAGGGCCAGCGCGACGAACCGCGGCGCGCCCGCCAGGACGAAACCCACGCCGAACGTCAGCCGCCGCGGCAGGCGTGCCCCGAGCCACGCGACCGCGAGGTTGCCCGTCACCGCCCCGGCGCCCAGTGCCGCCGACATCAGCCCCAGCGCGACCGCGCTGTGCGCCACGTCGGCCGCCCACACCGGCGACAGGACCGACGACGACGCCTGGTCGAGCAGGTTGGTCACGGTGACCATGACGGCGATACCGAGCAGGAGCCGGTCGTGCCGCAGGAACCGGAAGCCCTCGGCGAGGTGCTCGCCGTAGGCCCGGACGGCCGAGGTGCCGGGCTGTCGCGACGCCGGCTCGGCACGCGGCGGTTGCGCCGTCCGCGGGACGGTCGCGAGCACGACCAGAGCGGCCGTCGCGAAGCTCACGGCGTCGACGACGAGGACCGCCGGTGCGGACGTGACGGCCACCAGCAGCCCGGCGAGCGGCGCCCCGACGAGCCCGGCGATGCGGCGCACGCCCTCGTGCATCCCGGTGGCGCGCGGCATCGCCGTGCCGGCTCGTTCGACCACACCGGGGACGAGGACGTACCCGGCCGTGTCGCCGAAGCCACGGGCGATCCCGACCACGGCGAGGACCCCGCACAACGCGCCGAGCGGCAACGCGCCCATGGCGTAGAGCAGCGGCACGACGCCCACCCCGACCGCCGCGACGAGGTCGCTGCCGATACGGGTCCGCCACGCGCCCAGCCGGTCGACCGCGGGGCCGCCGAGCGCCTGGGCGAGGACGTACGGCCCGAGCTCCGCGAACGCCGTGATGCCCGCCGCGGTGGCGCTGCCGGTGGTGACGAGCACGAACCACGGCACGGCGAGGGCGGACATCCGGGTGCCGAGGGTCGACACGCCGTCGGCCGCGAACAGCCCGACCAGGCCGCGGCGCGACCGGGTCGGCGCGGGCGCGCTCATGCCGTCCGCCCCGGCAGCACCATGAACATCGCGGCGACGGGGACGATCTCGTCGCCGGTGTCCGGCGCGTCCCGGTAGCCCTCGAGCAGCTGCTCGACGGCGGCGCGGAGCTCGTTCACGCGGGCGGGCGTGAGCCGCAGGTTCCAGTCGGACATGGTGGCGGCGTCGGAGTACTCGCGGCCGACCTCGTCGTCGAGGGTGTCCCAGCGGTCGGCGAAGCGGTGCAGCCGGTCGCCGTAGACGTGGCCGACGGCCCGCAGGTACTCGGCACCGGCCAGCCGCTCCTCGGGCGTGGCATCGGTGTTGTCGTACCGGCTGGTGCGGTGCACCGCCCGCCACCACCGCTCGCGCCCGGCGCCCGGCCGGTCGTCGTCGGTGATGAACCCGTAGGCCTCCAGCTGACGCAGGTGGTAGCTCAGGGCGCCGCTGGACTCCCCCAGCTGGGCGGCGAGCTGCGTGGCGGTGGCCGGGCCGTTGCGGCGCAGCAGGCCCAACGCCCGCAGCCGCAGCGGGTGGGCGAGCGCCCGCAGGTTGCTGGTGTCGACGCTGACGACGGGCACGAACTCGTGGTCGTCCCCCGGCGGTGGCGTGGTGGTCATGTCGGCGACCCTACGCTGCAAAGAAACCTTTGCAAAGGAGCTTGCAAAGGTTTCTTTGCATGTCGACCGTGCGACGGTGGGCGGGCGAGCAGGGGTGTCGTGCGGCCGGACGGCGTCAGGCGGGACGGCGGGCGTGGCCCGCGACGAGCTCCTCGAGCGCGACGCGGTCGACCCCGGTGAGCGAGGTGACGAAGTGCCGGCCCGGGCCGTCGGGCACCGGGGCGTCGCACGGCACGGTGAGCGTGGCGCAGCCGGCCGCGATCGCCGCCGTCGTGCCCGTGTCGGAGTCCTCGATCGCGGCACAGTGCACCGGATCGACACCGAGCAACTCGGCGGCCCGCCGGTACGGGTCCGGTGCCGGCTTCGGGTGGTCGACCTCGTCGCCGCACACGGTCGCGCCGAACCAGTGCCGGCCGATGCCGTCGAGCACGAGATCGGTGAGACGGCGGTAGGTCGAGGTGACGAGGGCCATCGGCACGCCCGCGGCGTCGAGCTCGGTCAGCAGCTCCTTCGCGCCGGGCTGCCACTCGATGTCGCTGCGGAACAGCGCGGCGGTCTCGTCGAGCAGCACCTGCGCGCTCACCGCGGGATCGACCTCCGGGGGCAGCCCGAAGGCGGTGTGCAGCATCGCGATCGTGCCGCGCATGTTCGACCCGACCAACGAGGCCCGGAGCTCCGGTGTCAGGTCGCCACCGAGGTGGTCGGCGAGCCGCTGCAACGAGACGTCCCAGACCTTCTCGCTGTCGACGAGCGTGCCGTCCATGTCGAACAGCACGGCGGCGAGCACCTGTTCATCATCCAGACGCACCGGGCGGCGCCCGCCATCGGTCCGGCCGTCAGAGGTGACCGGTCCAGACCAGGCCGGCGCACGCACCGGCCCAGAGCAGGCTCACCAGCGTCCCGATGATGAACTGCTCCCGCGCATGACCCTTGGCCAGCTCACCGAACCGGCCGAGGCCCTTCACGGCGATGACGCCGGCGACGATCTCCCAGCTGCCGACCGCGACGGCGGCC